>JAPLFP010000106.1 GCA_026390585.1 Ignavibacteriales bacterium
AGATCCGCACTTGTCCATTGAGTAATGCCGGCAGCGACTTGACCGTAGTGCTGTCGACGTAGAAGCCTTTGGAGTAAAGTTGGTCCAGCACATCCTCTACCGTCCACATCCGTGTGCCGGCGACAACCAGAGTATCGTTCAGCACTTCGATGCAGTCTTTCTGAATACCCTGCACCATCAGGTTCGACAAAGCCACCTTGCCCGAAAGCGGAGTTTTAGAGAACGCTTTCTCGATAGCAAGGCCAAGTCGTTTGAACGGTGCCGGCTTGGAATACCCAATCCTCCCCTTCAGGGATTCCGACACGAATTCATTCAGCCGCGCCTCTTCCTTGCGCTCTCGGAGCTTGGCCAAAACCCGCTCATAGAGAACGGACGGTTGGAGGGACGAGTAGAATGCACTTGTTGACGTTCGTTCGACCTTCAGGACATAATAGCCAGACCCCGCTTTGATGACTCCGGAGATTTCTCCCTTCTTCAGACGATATGCGACCCGTTCAATGGCGGGCTGAGCGTCGCTCCAGATCACCGTGACCGTATCGCGGACGGTGTGCACGCTGGAATCTGTTCGCACTCGATCGAAATCACGCTCTGACTTGATTTGCTTTCTTACGAATGCGGCATCCTCCTCTTTGTCGAAGAAGAGAAAGGAAATCAAGATTTCACGTTGAGCTTCCGCCATGCCCCGGCGCACTTCCGGCTCAGACACGCTGACCTTTGAACGTACCTCCTCACGATAGAGCTGATCCCGGGCCAGGAGTTTGCGCACTTCCTCAAAGGACGCGAGAAAGGCAGAATCGCGATCCAGCTTTCGCTCCCGGGCTTCTTGTGCAAGAAGCTTTTCAGCGATGAGAGAATAGACCAGTTCAAGCTTCGATTCTTCGAGGCGGCTCTTCCGGCTCCGTTGCAGCGCCGGCAACAATTCGAAGCGCTGAAGAAACTCCTTTTCCGTCACGAACAGTTCGCCGGCCTTTGCCACCACATTCGTCGGCGGCTGAGCGGGCTGCGCAATAGCAACAGCGCCCCACCAAGCCGCAACCACAGCAAACGCCACCCAGGATGTCCAGAACATTTGCACTTTCAGCCTCCGTCACTAGAACTCATCTCAAAAACCTTCATAGTCATTACGACGAGCGCAGCGACGAAGTTCCGCTCTCTGAATCCCGCTTGTGGGCGGAATCCAGGAGCGGGACAATCTGTCCATGAAAACAATATGGCTCAGAGCCCGTCGAACAAGTCCTTCCACTCTGGATTCATCTTGTTGATCAAATCGATCTTCTTTTGTCTCGAGCCGGCTTTGATCTGCTTTTCGCGGGCAATGGCACTGTATGCGTCCTCAAACGCTTCAAAGTAGACGAGCTTGGTCGTGTTGTACCGCGAGGTGAAGCTTCTTCCTTTCCTCTCCTTGTGTTCGATGACTCCCCGCTTCAGATCATTCGTGACCCCTGTATGCAGAACTTCGTTCAAAAAGTTCGTCATGATGTAGACGAAAAAGAATTGTTTCATCAAATGCTCAGAACGTAGCGATGCTTGGGATAGATTGCTTCGCAAGAAACGCTCGCAATGACACTTTCCTCCTAGTCATTGCGGGACAGAAGGGCCTTTTTGAGACGGCTTCTAAAACAACGCAAGGCGGGAGAACACTCCCGCCTTGCCTGTAGTGCATTGCATTACCATTCACCAGCAGCGAGGTTACTTCAGCAACGTCATCTTCTTGGTTTCGACAAGCTTGCCGGCGTTGATCTGATAGAAATACACGCCGCTCGTCAGCTTCGCTGCATCAAACTTCACGATGTGGTTCCCGGCACCCCTCTTCTCGTGCAACAACGTCATCACTTCCTGACCAAGCGTGTTGAAGATCTTCAAAGTCACGATCTCCTCGCTCGTCAGCGTGAAGCGAATTGTTGTTGACGGATTGAATGGGTTCGGATAGTTCTGGCTAAGGTTCGCAACGAGCGGTACGACGACCACTTCTTCAATTCCAACCACCGTCCTCGGTCGGCCTAGGTCAAAGTCCCACGTTGTGTAGAACTTTGGATAGATACTCCCATACTGCGAAGGAGCCGTAACCGTCGGACCGGTATCATCGATGATGTAGTAGTGGTTGTTTCCGAATCCTGCCTCGTTGTCACCGCCACCAATACCGAACTTGAATTCTTGTCCCAGGATGTCCGTGGTCTTGTACGCATAGGTTCTCGTGTAGATCGAGTCCCCTGCCACGTCATCTCCGTGAGTACCGTCGTCAAACATTTTGCGCGTCGTGTCCGACCGCAGAGCACCACCCCACGGTCCCCATCCGCCAGTCGCCGGGCCATTGATGAAGACGCCCCACTTCATCACGCTGTCCTTCTTGATGACGTGGATCGTTCCCTGGATGTCCTTCAGCGTGTCGCCTTTCGCGACCTGATAGATTGCGGGCCTGATGTTGACCGTATACTTCACAGCGACGGCCTTCGACAGCAGCTTGGTGTTGCGAAGCTGTGGTACACGTCTCGGCGACGCCGTTGTGCCCACTGTATCTAGAATAGAGAACGTTTTTGAATTGGGAGTGATGCGTCGTCGTTCAGCATCGCTCGAGGACGGATCCGGGAAGTCAAAGTCGAAGTAGATCTCCCGCAGATCCTGGCCGTACTTGATCAGATAATACTGATAGACCAGGCTCTTGTTCAGAGTCGTGGTCAGTGTATCTATCGCAGAGTACAGCGTGGTCAGACCAACGCGTGTCAACGGTTTCGTATAGACCTTTGCGGCGGTCCCTCCGTAGCCTGCCCGAACCTGGATGGTATCACCGTGAGCGAACCCGCGTTGTGAGATTGCCTTGTTCATGTTCACCAGATATGTCACGATGACGGTATCTTTCTGCGACGTGGCTGTAGGCTTCAGATTGTCGAACCATTTCCACTGAATCGTGCTGTCAACGCCGCGGGTGGTGAGATCGTACTGGGTGCCCGGGTTGTACGCCATAGCACTCCAATCTTCACTCAACGGGTTGGCTGCATAGTGAGCGAGAAACTTGAACTGCACGCCCGCGTTTGCATATTTGTTGGGCACATGTATAACGTTGGAGTAGAACATCGTCACGCCTTCACGACTCAGCTGATAGGAAGGCCCCCAACTCAGCTCACCGGTCTGCCCCCAGTCGCTCTTATTCGATCCTCTGACGGCAATCTTGTGGTTGGCTGGATTGAAGTCTTCCCATCCCGCCATATCCACTCGAACGTAGAGAGCGTACGTCGAGTCTTTGACCGCGTATGGCTTATCATATTGTTTCATTAAACCGTGACCGATGCCATTGATGAATTGAAGCGGGAGCACCGTATCTTTTGTCACTCCGGTCAGGTCGAGACCCCGGTTCGTTGAGTAGAATCCCGGAATATCCACGACGTTATTTTCCCAGCCGTTGTGTTCAAAAGAATCATTCGGTTTGACGACCTTGTTCTGAGCGTTCGCGAAGAATTTGTAGGCGATCTTTGTTCCCGGCTTGATCTTGAATGTTCCCTGCCAATAGTCGCCGCCGATGTTCGTCAGATACATCGTCGTCTTCGCATTCCAATCGATGACGGTCCCAGTGGAAAGTGTATCGGTGGTCCCGTCATCCACAGACTGTCCCGCCGCGGTCATTGTTGTTCCCCGTAGCTGCACCAAGCCGCTCGCACCGCTTAGCGTATCCCGCCAAGCTGCTGCGTTGGCTGTGAATGTCACGTTGATGTAGTCAGCAACAGCCGGTGAAATCGCTGCGGCCCAGGAATTACCGACCCGAATAGCATCAATGACCATCGTCGGAGCGTTGGTAGCTGAACCCTGCCGAAGAGTGACAGATGCCAGATCCGCCGCATCGTTCTTTCCCGTGGAGACATATCCGTTAATCTCGGGAGTCGCAGGTTCTGTCGCGATGCTCGATCCATTCGGTACGACATAGATGCTGATCGGATCATTCGTCGTGTCTGTCGCAGTCCCTGCGAATGTGTACTTCAGAACTACAAGATACGTTGTGTTGAGATTGTACACAGACGTACCATACTGAGCCCCAGTTTCATTACTCTTTTTGATACCAATGCCATAACCCGCACCGGAACTCTGCACATGCAAGCGGGCATAGTAGTTTACCTGGGAAGCCGATGGAGAAACTGCAATGAAATAATCTCCCGACTGTACGGCTGAAATATTCATCAGGAACGAAAGATACACGTCTCCCGAACTAACAGGGGGAAACGTCCGATAAACATCCTGACCGTTGTTCGCCATCGGCGCGGCACCGCCGACACCCGAACCCGGATGGCCCGTGAACGTCAGGCTGGGTGAAGCAATCGCCAGAGGATTTACTGCCGACGTTGCGCTTTGGATCCAACCGGCCGACGTCAAAACCGTACCAGCCGACGCTGTGAAATCATCGCTGAGGTACAGTTGAGGAGTAACTGGAGTCGTACCGGGAATAGCAACCTTCACCATATTGTAGTAACCGATCGCGATGCCCTGCGTTGTCGAGCCGAAGGCAATGTTCCGTAGATCTGCGCTAGTGCTCGAAGTTGGCGTGGTGATCGGCGCCCATGTCGTTCCGTTGTCATTCGAAATCCATGACTTGGCACCTACTGTGCCCCAACCAACTGCCACTACGGTATTGGTTCCGCGGATGGCCCTCGCCATAAATGGCTTTGCTTCCGAGTGACCCTTGCCCGGCTCAACACTGATCGTATCACTCCAGGTTCTGCCACCATCCGTGGTTTTGAGCAGATAATAACCATTGACGCTTGCTGTACCATAAGCCTGTCTACAAACACCATAGCCTACGTTGGCATCTTTGAATGTGATAGACCGGAGATAGTTGTTGACTGAAGCACCTCCGGGAAGTGCAATCCTGAACCAAGACCAGGTAGCTCCCGCATCAGTCGACTTCAGAATGGAACCTGGATCACCGAGAGTATTGTCAAGTGTTAGCCAGATCGTTCTTCCAAACACTTCACTTCCCTGCGCGGCGGAAGCCTGACTCTCATAGATTCCGCCGGTGTTCAGCGAGTCACCCGGCAAGCTGCTGTTCACATTCGGAATGCGTGACCATGTCTTACCCGCATCAAAGCTCCGCGCCACAAACACTCCCTTATCGTCGGCGTCACCATAGGCGATCATCGTATCGCCGACAACAAATCGCACTCCATCGCAGAATGCGAGATCCCCCGTGTAACCACCTACGGTATCCCATTTGGCACCGGCATTGGTCGTGCGCAGTATCTCACCTGTGCTTGTGCAGACCATGCAGAGATTCGCGTCCCTTGCAGCGAGGCCCGTAATACCGACACTGGACAATCCCGGATTCGTATAGACATTGATTTTTACCCAAGTTGCACCATTGTCCGTCGATCGATACACGAAGTTCTTTCCCGTATACGGATAATCAGAAGATGCCATCCAGATCACTCCGGTTGGGAGATACTCCATGGCGCCCCTGGCGCGCGTCGCCGTCACCGCGTCTCCGGCGATCGTCGTAATCGCTGTCATCTGCGGTTGCTGCGCAAGCGACAACACAACGAGGAGCACCAGCAGACCCGCTACAGCGATTGTTCGTAAGGCTGTTTTCATATGTCACTCCTTGATTAAGTTGTAGATGAATCTGAAGCGTTAGACAAATGATCGAATGAGAGACTGTTGTCCGTGTTTGCCGAGAAGTCCTCCTTGCTGATGTTCGAATTGTTGGTTGTGTATGAACCCTATCTGCTCCAATTCCACGCTCATTCGTTAAAAACTAACGGCCATCGCAATCGTGTTCAGATTCCCAAAGACACCAAATTTACTGTACGCGTAGTTTACTTCCATGGTGGCTATTCCTTCAAACTGATAGCGAACACCGGCACCCAACGTCAAACCCTCTTCAGCGGCGGTCTTAAAGAGAGACCGATACCCGCCGCGGATCAGTTTGTTCCAACCGAGTTCGCCGCCGACATTGACGTACTCCACATTGTCATTCGGCCGAACGGCATCCGCGGCGAGAGTGAAGATGACATCATTGCTCTTGATAACATCCATCGCAACGCCAACGCGGAAGAACAGCGGAATCGGCCATGCATCTGTTTTCAACTTGCCGACGAGCGTCTTGTTCGATCCTGAATTTGCTGGATCGATGTCGACTCTCTGAAGCAGATCTCTGCCGTCCATTGTCATGTCGCCGCCAAAATTCGAGAATGACATCCCCAGCCGCATATCATTGAATCCCGTTTCAAAGAGCAAACCCAGATCGAACGCAATCGTGCTCGCCGATTCGTTCCACAACGTTTGGCTGACATACTTGATTGAGCCGCCCATCGAAAAGCGATCGGTGAGGCGCCGGGAATAGGAAAGAGCCAATGCAATATCCTGAGCAGTCCACCGCTCACCAGTTCCATCTGGAGCCAGCACTGTGGTGACGTCTTCCTCGCCATAGTTCAGGTTTGTAAGACTTACACCGACGGCATTGGTCCCGTCAAGGTTGAGCATGAAACCAAACCAGCGGAATTTTGTCCCCACAAGCCAGTTCGTATTGGCAAACATCAACTCGGACCTACCAGATGCCGCAAACGCACCGGGGTTCCAGTAAATTGTGCTCACACCTTCCTTCGAGGCGACAAAGGCATCGCCCATGGCGGCCGCTTGTGCCCCCACGGAGATCCCGAGAAACTGAGCCGCTGTTGTACCCACTTTTGACTGCGCCTGAACTCCTTGCGCGACAAGAAGCACACATAGTATCATCAGTCCAGCAATTCGTCGATTCATCTTCTTCATATGCTCATCTGCTCACTTGATAATCGCAAGTTTACCGGTCTTCTTTCCAACAGAGGTTTCAACAACATAGAAGAACACGCCGTAGGCTACGTCGAGGTTTTCTTTCGTCTTCAAATTCCAGGAAACCGTTCCGTTCTCAATGTTGCCATCATGGTTCAGAGTCACCACGTGATCACCCCTTGCCGTGAAAATTGTGATTTTGGCCCCGGCGGGTAGATGAATGAAATCCATCCTGCGCGTCCCCCTCCCGCTGGTGATGCCAGGAGGCAGAGGTGGTTCGAGCGACGACGCCGTCACGTACGGATTCGGAACGACCCGCACCTGAGGCAACTGATCTTGTGCGATTTGTTCCGACACTTTGGGCTTGTCAGGAGTGAACTCGTAGAGATCTCCTTTCCTGAATGGCTTGGTTACCTTCAGGACAAGCTTGTCGCCGACTGTCAGATTATAGACCGTGTCAGCCTTGTCGGTCGGCTTGTTGATGAAGAAAACGTCCCACGTATATCCCAGGGCGCCCCGGGGTGTCTTCTCCATCAAAACGATTTCGTCCAGCGGGGACAACTTGCTGTTGAAGTCGTTGTCCACAAACAGGAACTTGACAAAAACACTGTCGGTGGAGTTGTAGATCCGGAAATTCACGGGAATCTTGAAAGGAAAGAGGTCGGGATCAGCTGAAGATGTATCCACAACATGGTCGGAGAACTGAAACTCGTAATCGCTCGGTTTGCGGTAACCGGCGAAGCGATTGGAACCAAGCTGCACATCGAGCTGCGTGAAATTGTATACATATGCGTTTTTTCCAACCCACCCCGATGCACTGTCGATAGCTGATGTAGACCAGTCATTCTGGAATCCGAGGGTTACTCCATCGAATACCTCCGCGTCCTTGGTTTCGGCAACAAAGGGACTACCAAGAATGTACGGGCTATTATAGACAGGGTAGTATTCATACGTGATGGTGTAAGCGCCGTTTGGCAAGCTGCCACCCGATGCCCCGCGAATCGCGCCCCGGCTAAGATCCAGTCGATATGCAGAGGTGGCAATGAGTCCTCCCTGCTGGTTGCGCACATTCACAGTCCCTGGGATGAAATTCTTCCTCATTAACTGCACAACGGCAGTATCCTGACCGATGAAGGTTTCCGAGACGCTTTGAAGATCTCGGATGCGGTACGAAGTTGTCGTTCGTGTCCATTCGGTCGAATCAGCTGCGTCGATTTTTCCATTCCCATTGTTGTCGACCGAATCCGTCAGATTATCCAGGAACTCCATCCGATAGGCGTGGCCTGTGATCTTTGTGTCATCGACAACGTTCAAGAAGGTACTCCCCGTGCCGTACCTCACTTTGGGGGTCAACTTGACAGCGGTTGCAGGATTCACATAGCCGGCTACTTTCGAACCCGGCGTAACGATCGCCGTGTTGATGTCGTGCACAATCTCGCTAGTCGGCAAAATCGATATAAACTTCGTATTCTCGGCAGGAAAGATCCCGAGGATTTCATCACCCCGACTGTACGAAACCAGGGCGTAGAAATACCTTCTACCATTTTCGACGTCGTTGTCGACGTATGTGTGCTTCAGCCCATTGTCGCTCCCGAGATAGAACGAGTACCCCGATGCCGCCTGGTAGAGCTCGGCATTCGCCCGGAAATATCCTTTGATCCCATCATTCAGATCGAACTGCGCCAACGGCCTGTATCCCTGCGGGCTCCCCGTAGCGTCGGTAATCGTGAAGATGTCACTGAAATCGGGGTCTGTTGATCGATAGATCTTGTACCCCTCGAAATGCTTCACACGCAGCACGGGGTCAATTGTCGACTCCGCTTTGCGATCCCAATAGAGCGTCACTTGTTTGTCGCCAGGCACCGCAACCAGCGTCGGCTTGTCAGGCGGCTGCGGGAACTGATAATTGGCATCATAGATCTTTTGTACTGTATACTTGTTCTTCAAGAGATCGGTGATGTCGTCATCGACTCCTCCCCCTTTTCCACCGCCATAAACGAGCGCCAGCGAGAAGCGCTCCGTCCTGCCAGCAAGCAAGGGAAAGTATCCCGACCCATAGATGAAATCGCCATCCTCACCTCGCTCCGGCTTGTTATTCACGATCGATGTCGGCACATCAAAATACCCAGGGGCCAAATTCGACCAGAGCGTCTCGTCGTCTCCCATTCGGACACTGCCCGCAGGTGTGAAGTAGTAGAAACTCGTCAAGCCGATCTGATCGGACTCGTTGACGTCAGTTTTGTCGATGTGAGGCTCCCCCGGTAAGCCGGTATCGTTTCCGAAATCATCATAGCCGGAAGTCGGCTTTCCGTCTCCTTCACCAAAGTCACTAGTACCGGCGATGCCGTCTCTTCCCACATCATCAAAATCCGGGACCCAATTTCGGTTGTTGTCGACGCGATCGTCCCTCCGCTCATCGATCATGCTGTAGGGACTGGTCCCAAGGTTGTTCACATAGTCGATATACTTCACAGGACGATCGACCTTGATCAAGATTTTCGGCGGAATCGTTCTGGTTTGTTTGATCTGCCGGAAATGAAGGTAGTAATTCTCGTCAATCACACCATTGAAATTATTGTCGATGCCGTCATACACGTTGGGATTAACATATTCATTCCCTTGAATATCGCGCACGATATTCCCTTCTGCCACTTTTGTCTTTCCCGGTCGAAGCAGTAACTTCATTCCCCGCGTATAGATTGTAACCGTATCCACGTTCGGCACTGTGTACACATATCGACTGTAATCATCGCGGATGAGCACGATTTTCTGGCCGGGCACTATTAACGTCGAATCGAAGCTTGCCGAAGTGAACTTTGGCGCTCCAAGGGCGAACGAGGTTGAATCGGCATCTCCATCGTTGTCGATTCCATCGTACCCATTCCCCGGGCTCTCAAGGAACGCGTAACCAACCATGCCAACCGAGCCTGCCCACAGTGGATTGCGGCTGTTGTCTCGCGGAAAGTCCCCCGTGTACGTGATATTGGTTGTGACATCATAGAACGACCAGTCGTCATCATATTCACCCGGGCGATCATCACACCCGGTTACTCCCACGTATGTCCCAACCAACATGCCGAAAACCATTTTTGAATAGTCTGTCGTCCCTTTGTTCGTGATTTCATAGAGCCAGAAGATGTTGTCCTTCGCGAGGAACTGCGCCCATTGCATCCCGCGCACACGCACTTCCAGTGCCAACCCGTTCCTGGACGGGTTTTTCGCATCCGGCCTCAAAGCGATTCCCAGCGTATTATTCGTGGCGACGTTGAAACGCTCGTCGTTGTTGTCGTCCATGACGAAGTAGCTTTCCTGGTCCGCGTTGATCTTCTTGCCGAAGTATCCGTTCCACGAATTGCGCCAACCCGGGTCGCTCCCGTCGTTGAGCTTGTCCGGCCAGCTCTGAGGCCACGAATTCTTGTCCGTGCTCATGGCAATCTTCTGCTGGTTCGAATTCAGGTAGCCTCCAACCGGCTCGAACGTCCATTGTTTGCCCGTCGAGGGATCCTCGTCGCGGAGCTGCGTCGGCCGATCGACAGGACAGGTCACGACCGAGTGAAACGAGATGCCGCTCCAATTGACCTCTGCGCCGACATACGGACTCACGTCTCCCAGATAACCGTCGTTGTCGTTTTTCCAGGCGCCTCGTGGTCCGCCACTGCACGGCTGGCCAATCACACCCCAGTTGCCGAATACCGTCCGAACCTGATTGCCATTGTGGACCGCAGTCCGACGATACTCGCGCCCGCTCTGCGCGACGGTAAGCGACGAAACGAACGTTAGAAAAACCAAGACCGTTGCAATGCGTGAGAACATAGTTGCGCTCATCTAGAATTCCACATTGACCCCGAATTCGACCCTCCGGGGCTCTGAATAGTTCGTAGGGAGAACATACCAATCGTGCACTGAATTGACGACCTGCAACGGGTTGATCCGCAGCGTGCGCGCCTCGTCTGTCGTGAAGCCTGCGCGGCCAGTATCATCGAAAACCCCAATCTCATTGCGAATGTCAAATACATTGTTCATTCTCAGAAAGACGACAACGCGCAGTGCGTCGAACGAGAGGTTGTAGAACGCCTGAGCATCCAGGTTGAAGAACTGCGGCTTGATTTGACTGTTCGTCAACAGCGTCGTCACGTCGGTGGAGCGCCGGGGCGTATACGGTGTGCCGCCACCGTACATGCTGATGGCACTGGCACCCCAGTGCGCCGCGTTGTACGAGAGGGTTGCGTTCAATGTGTGCCGCTGATCCCATGCGAGGGGTATAAGTTGCACCTCGGGCAATGCTCCACCCGCAACTGCATTTCTGGCTTCGTTTGGATCAGAAGCGGTTCCCCTCGCAACCTGGTAGGTATAATCCAGCGTTGCGGCGAGTCCTCCGGAGAATCTCTTCGTCAAGGTAACCGTGAGCCCTTTCACAAATCCGAAGTCGCTGTTCACATACTTGCTATACGTGGCCGAACCGCCGAAGATCACGATCTCGTTAGCACGCGTTCCTGTCAGGTTTCGGATATCGCGGATGTACGCATTGACGTCGACAGCGAGATCGTCCGTCAACTGCTGCTGCACACCGAGTTCAGCGTTGATGGTCTGTTCAGGATTCAGGTCAGTGTTTCCGATCACTCCCTGATTTCCTGTGCCGAGTCCGATCTTGAAGTCGGGATTCTCATACAGCCGTTCGAATCTCGGGACCTGGAAGAAATGACCGTACGAGAAATGGACAACGCCGCGTTCAGTAATCGGGAAAGCAGCTCCGAGCCTGGGACTGATCTTGAATTTTGTGCTCGCTTTCTTGTACCAGTACACAAGACGATCATCCGCAGTCTTCGTGCGCTCACCGGGATCCTGAATGCCATTGCCGTTGACATCGTCAAACCGGTTGTTCGGTTTGATCGGGTTGTAGATGCTTGGGTCAGATTCGTCGGCGAGCACGACCCCGTCGGGATTAAAATAGTCAAACCGAACTCCGATGTTGATAATCAGGTCCCTGAATTCCATCTTGTCCTGAAGATACCCGGAGAGTTCGATCGGCTTGTGTTCATAGAGATCGTGGTAGTTCGACGAGAGCGGTGGAATTTGTGTTTGAATGAATGGACTCGCGGAGGCCAGGTTGACGTCCTGCTGCGCGGCAACTGGCTGGAGTGTCATCGATTCATAGAAGACTTTGTGATGCCGATACTCAAGCCCCGCCTTCATCAGATTGGACTGGTTGATCTGACTCGATACATCGACTTTTACCAAACCGGTTGTGGTCGATCGATGAAATCGTCCAAGGTCTGTTCCGCCGGTCAAGAAACTGTACGCATCCACTGGAATGGCTACCTTGGGATGAACGTAACGGGGATCGTTCGGATCTTCATACAGATAATACTTCAGGTCTTTATCAAACAGCGACGCCCCGATTGTATAGAATGTTGAGCTGCTCAGCGTGTGCGTAATCTGGGCGATCTGCGTCGTGCTGACCGTGTAGTTGTTTCCGACGCCATCGGGGTTGTAGATGTAGGCCCGATTGTACGCCTTAGCGTCGTTGTTGTCGTAGATAATATTGTACGTCGCTTTGAGAAGCGAACTGACATGCCAGGTGAGTTTCCCCTGGGCATACTTCCGCTCGCTCCAGTTCATGGGAACGACGCTGCCGTCTCCAACACCACTTGCATCTCGAGAGAGATGGAACGCGCCCGTGCTGTCTGTGTAAGCGATATTCTGCGGATTGTATTTTCGGATTCCGTCGAGCCAACCGCCGAAATGAATGAACCGGCCGTTCACAAAGAAGGTGAGATTGTCGCCAAGTATGGGACCGCTGAGATTTGCCTCGAAGTTGTGGATGGAGAAGGGATTGATCTTGTCGATGCCGATGAACAAATCCTTGTCCGTGCTGACATAATCTCCGCCATAGAACCCCAAAGAACCCGTGAATTTCTTTCCCCCTTCGCGGGTGGCGATGTTGACAATGCCGGACATTGCCTGGCCGTATTCTGCATTGAACGCTCCGGAAACCAGCTGTACTTCCTGCACCAGGTTCTTGTTTACTTCAACCACCTGACTGCCATCATACACGTCGGTCACCGGAACACCGTCGATCCAGTAGGCAACTTCTCCGCTCCTGCCCCCTCTGAGACTTCCAGCCACAAATCCAGCCTGCAAATTCAGCACTTGCGAGAATTCACTGACAGGAAGGGCGTTCAATTCATCTCGGCCGATAACAGCAGTTTTCGCGGTCTGATCTTTGCGCACCAGCGGTCGTTCTGCAATTATCACAACCTCCTGACCCAAATCAAGCACAGTCTCGGTGAGCTGAACATCGATGGTGGTCGTGAGATCAATATTGACCTTCACCTCCTGGATTTTGGTTGGCGCATAGCCGACGAGCGTCACGGAGATTGTATAGGTTCCCGGAGGTACGTTCAATATAGAGTAGCGCCCATCCAAATCGGTTGCCGCCCCCATCATGGTGCCTACGAGGACGACGTTACATCCAATGAGCGGCTCCCCTGTCTTCTTGTCCTTGATCGTTCCGGCGACCTTGCCGTTCGATCGGGCGAAAGCATTCGTGACACCGATCAGGACCAAAGCGATCATCAGGAGGGAGATAGATCTGGACATTCGTTCCATTGATATGCTTAGACCTCTTGTTTGTTATCCTTTGACCTGATCAACGACGGATTTGTCGTTCGCGATCCCTATGCGGCAGTCCCGCTTGCCAAACGTTCACGAGCGACGTAGGCCGCGGATGTGTTGCGAACTACAAGTTTTGGTACGAACAACCTGTGGGTAGGCTCCTGGGCAGAATCTTCCAGCCGAGCCAGTAAGATCTCGGCGGCCAACGTACCCATCTCGAACATGGGTTGGCGCATCGTCGTCAATCCAAGGTGACTTGCCAGCTCGATGTCGTCGAATCCAACGATGGATATATCTTCGGGACATCTCAAACCAGCTGCACTGATGGCACTCAGAGCTCCAGCCGCCTGGATGTCACTCGACACAACAACTGCCGTGGGCATTTCTTTCCCCAACGCAAGAAACTGATTCATGACCTCAAACCCTGACTCTCTCGTGAATCCATCGAGCTTTGGAGAGGAGCTGTTCTTCACGAGCGATGGCTCAATGGCGAGATCAGCCTCTTTCATCGCGTTTTGGAAACCTCGCAGACGTTCTCTCGCAGGAATGCTCTCCCGATTCGCACCAAGCATCCCGATTCGCTTGTGACCCAGAGAAATCAGGTGATGAGTAGCAGCATGTGCCCCTTGTTGATTATCCACCGTCAGGGAATCGAAGCGATCGTGAAACGCATCGACGAGAACAACCGGAGTGCGATGGTGAGGGAACTGACTCACAAAGGCGTCCGGCATCCTCATCGAAAAAAAGAGCAGGCCATCGACTCGGCTTCGCAGCACATGATGCCGAAGTGAGCTTTCAACCTGATCGGGGTGGTTCACACCGAAGAGGATCACATCGCAATCAAGTTCGCTGAGTTTTGATTGAACCCCCTGGAGGATCTCCATGAAGAAAAAGGTGGTAAAGAACGGAATGACCGCCATAATGGAGTTCGTCCGCTTGCGAGCGAGACCACGCGCATACGGATGGGGTCTGTAGCTAAGGCGATTGGCAACGCTGAGCACTCTGCGGCGCGTTTCTTTGGAAACGCTTGGGTGATCGTTGAAAACGCGTGAGACTGTTCCGATGCCTACCTTCGCCTCGCGAGCAATATCGTAAATCGTTGGGGGCAGGGTTGATTGTTGTTGGAAGGGCTTCCACAAATTTAGAGATTAATGGTAGAGAGTCAAGCGAAAAAGACCGGTGAAGGTCCATTCGCGTGGCATATTAAATGCGATGTGACCATTTTTATAGAGAAAGCAACGATTCTGACTCCATCTCCTTGTCTGGTGCGAAGAGCAGATCGCTTTGAGAGAGAGACGAGAGCATTCGAGCAACGACGGGCATTACAACAACGGTGGGCGTTTTCTTCGTCGGAGCCTCTGACATCAATTGACCACATATGCTGCAGCGTTTCAAGTTCTCTCGATCTGAACTCAGCGAGAAAACGCGCTCCGAACCAATGCCTGCAGGCAGACTATTGATGGTGCGAGGCGAAAACCACTATCATTCATTGACGCATTTGGCTCGAGGAAGAATTCTTGCTCAGTTTTCTTTGCGAATGGTCTCGACCGATAGCGAGGACAATACATTGTTGGGAGAATCCGAAGAGCGAGAATGCGAACCGGTTTTCTTATTTGGGAGGACTACTTCAATTGCTGGCAGAATTCGTACAAACAATCGCATAAAACCCAACAAAAAAGCGCCGACTTGTCACTGCAAATCGGCGCTAAGAAAACCCAAGAAATATTGGGGTTATTTCTTCAAGCCCAGCACAGCCTCTTTTGCTGCCTTGGCAACTCTGAATTTCACGACTGTTTTTGCTGGGATCTGAATCTGTTCGCCAGTAGCAGGATTTCGGCCAATTCTGGCTTTGCGAGCTACGAGCACGAGCTTTCCGATGCCTGGCAACGTGAAGGAATTCTGCGCCTCACGATAAGCTAGATGCGCCATTTCCTCGAGAATTGCCACGGCTGTTTTTTTCTTGAGCTCAAATTTGCTGGCGAGATGCGCTGCAACTTGGCTCTTTGACATCGGCTTTCCCATATAGAGATCCTCTCTTATAGATTTGTGGAGAGTATTGTGATTAGTTAAAGCACACTTGAAGCAAAAACCTGTAGTTCCTTACGCTGCTGTCGAGCACTAAATTCCTTAGCAAATATAAGGGTTTCAAAACCAATGTCAACAAGAAAATGAAAAGAGTTCAATGTTTACGGGCATCATTTCCCCATACACGTTTCAACTCTCATTTCGCCTGCAAGCCATTCATTTTCATTGACTTACAATCGCACAAAAAGCCCAATAAAATCAAGGGGGAATACTTCGTCTCTCAAGTTCTCGCTCGTTGAGGATTACTCCGCTCCGACAAACCTCAACTGCTCCCACGGGTGAAACGCTGATCTCTGCCACTCCACGCCCTCTGCCTCCACTTTCCCGGCGTCCGGTTTTTCTTTTTCCGATTCGTCTTTTGAGAGATGATTTTTTTCTGAGCTGCGAGAGACAACGTCCAAAAAATCCCACGTTTGATTCCACAACAGCCTCAGAAGATCACCGACCAACTCGTCGCCAGTTCCGCTTCCGCTCTTCGCTCAATTGTCCGAAGTGAAAACAAAAACGTTCCAAAAGAAATTCTTCCAGAGAGAAGATCTCGAATAGTGACTTCTTCATAATACTTTTTCGCTTGTGTTTATAGTTTTTCTTCGGTAGGTTTGCAGCGTCCAAATCAATCGTCCCATGTTCAGATTCTGAGTTATCATACCTTTTGCACATTGATTTCATCCCTGCTTTTGAAAATTTCACGCTCAATGCAACATCAAGATGCGCCTGCACGATGCATCACCTGCATGCCTATGTTTCAAACACACCACCCACTAAGGAGGCTAGTATGAAGCCAACCATTACAAAATGGGTCGCAGTTGCTTTGCTTGCTTTGCTCTGCGCCGGGACCTCCGCAGTCCTTGCTCAAGGCACCACGACTTCCGCAATCAACGGGAAGATTATGAGCACAAACGGAGAGGCAATCATCGGCGCCAATGTCATCGCAGTCCACAATCCGAGCGGCACAACGTATGGGACCGCTTCCCGAATAGACGGCGGGTTCAACCTGCTTGGCCTTCGTCCAGGCGGGCCTTATACCGTTACCGTCTCGTTTGTCGGCTCCAGACAAGACAAGCGTGACGACATCACGCTGCGGCTGGGTCAGAACCTTGAGATGAACTTCA
>JAPLFP010000360.1 GCA_026390585.1 Ignavibacteriales bacterium
CAATTTGTGCCGGTGCAGCTCCTGGGGCCGCGACCTCATAGCCTCCATACACATAGCCTATGTCTCCGGAGAGTGCAACATCACAGAACATCGGATTCCACTGTGATAAATATGGTCTTGAAGAAAAATATACGCGGAGTGAATCACTACCGATGATTGGAACTTTCTTCTCGCGATAGACGCGTACTTCTCCTTCCGCATAACGGGCAAGGGCGTTGGACACACCCTCTTTTTGTACCGCCTCAAGAAACTCACGCTCGACGTTCATCAGGCTAACGACGTGTTCCTCTGGACTGGATGTTAGGATCGCCTCCTTCCTCTTGACCGCTGCGGGCGCATGAAATGTTCGTGACCCGGTGTAGGGTCCCGGCTGCTCGGTTCCAACGTCGAGCGCAACCTTCCATTCCCCTGTTGATTGTTTCTTCCAGACGGAGAAATAGTACCCGTAGTATGGGGGGCGCTTGGCCGGAGAGTGATCAGTCCACACCGCCGGTCCCGTTGTGTAGCCCATGTCGCCACTTGCAGCCACATCTGCGTAGAGTGGTTCCCATTCGAGAGTCGTCTCCCGCGGATTGGCGGGAAGTGGAACGTTTTTCATTGCCTCTTTATATCTGACGGGCCCTGGACGAAACACAACTGCGTCATCGGCAAAGAACTTCATAAATGACGGACGCGCGCCTATCTCAAGGCTGGTGCGCGCGAACGCTCGCTCCGCTTCAACCAACGATGAGAGTGCCGGGTTTTCTGGCTTTGTCTGGCCGAAGCAAAGCACGGTCATCATCAGACAAATGAGGCAGGGCGCTTGTTTCATAGTGTGTCCTTTTTGACTGCGCGCGGCAAAAGTAACAAGGCCCTCGAGTATGCTCGCGGGCCCTGCAGTTCAAACGATTGCCGACACTAGCGGTTCATCCGATGAGTGGGCTGAAACACCTTTTGCACATAGAGTTTTCTGCGTGAGAATTAACGAAATTGAACGCTGAAAATCAATCAAGTCGACTGACAACGGGATTCACAAGCTTGTACCCAGGAGTTCTGGCAGGTTGTTGCGATAACTTCTGCTCATCGTCAGTTGCGTCCCGTCTCGAAGAATCACCACATATTCACCATGGAACCAGGGCTGCAGTTCTTTGATCTTCTCAACATTCACGAATGTGGACCGATGAATACGAATGAAGAGAACTGGGTCAAGCTTTTTCGCAATTGCGTTCATCGTTTCGCGAAGCAGGTGTTTTTCCTTCCCAACATGAACACGCACATAGTTCCCCGCGGCCTCTATCCAGTCGATCTCATCGTTCTTCAGAAAGAACACGCGACCGCCGGACTTGACAACAAATCGTTCGTATTGTCTGGTGGGACCTTTGAGCTCACGGAGAATGGAATCCAGCTGCTGATTTAATTCTTTCCGGCGATCGAGCTGGAGATATGTTTTGGCGCGATCGAGGGCAGTCTGAAACCGTTGACGATCGAAGGGCTTCAGCAGATAATCAACAGCATGAACTTCAAAGGCTTGAACCGCGTAATGATCGTACGCCGTCACGAAAACCACCGCAGGGAGTTGGTCCGGCCCTATCGCTTCGATGACGCCAAATCCGTCGAGCTCAGGCATTTGAATATCAAGAAACATGAGATCGGGTGACTTCGCTGTGATTGTTTCCACCGCCTCCCGTCCATTCGAGCATTCATCGATGATCTCAATATCAGGATCGGCTTTCAAAAGTTCCCGGATCTTGTTTCTCGCTGGCTGTTCGTCATCAACGATGATGGCTCTTATGTGTTTCGTTCCGGACATATGCGAACTCTTTCTGTAGTGGTGGTTTGGGTGTCCACTCTCTCGCTATACAGAGAATTCCTTGATTTCTTCCGAGCGCTCGTGCATGATGGGCAACAACGATCTCTATGTGAGACGTCTTTTTCGACGAAAAAGTTGCACTCCGCTGCCCCGGGCAAGAAGGAGGCGCTTCTCGCCGCTGCTTTTTCATTCTAGAGGGCGCGGGAATTCGGCGGTATGCGTTGCTTTCTGTCATTATCTTCTTATCTTTCCGGCGCGATCGATATCCCACAATTTGGACCTTTGCAGTATGAAAACCCTGAAACCACCACGCCTCCGTAGAGGCGATCTCATCGGGATTGTATCGCCGGCGAGCACGCCTGCTACTCAAGAGAAAGTTGATAAAGGTGTTCGCTATCTCGAGGGTCTTGGATATCGCGTAAAAGTCGGACGTCATGTGATGGCACAGTACGGCTATCTCGCTGGCACCGATGAAGAGCGCGCGGCAGACCTGAACGACATGTTGCGCGATCCGGCGGTGAAAGCCGTTTTCGCCCTCCGCGGCGGTTATGGAACTCCCCGGATACTTGATTTACTCGACTACGGGGCTGCGCGCCGCGACCCGAAGATTCTTGTTGGATACAGCGACATCACCGGTTTGCAGCTTGCATTTCTCCGAAAGACCGGGTTGGTGACGTTTTCCGGACCAATGGTCGCTGTGGAGATGTGGGAGAGCATTGATCCGTTTACTGAAGAGAATTTTTGGCGCGTTGTTACTTCGGCTTCCCGTCTTGGAAACCTCCAGAATCCCGCCGATGAGCCGCTGGTTGCGCACAACAAGGGAAAAGCGTCGGGAATTCTTGTTGGGGGAAATTTCTCCCTGCTTGCCTCGCTCATGGGTACTCCCTACCTGCCCGACCTCCGCAAAGCAATCCTCGTTCTCGAAGATGTCGACGAGGCGCCTCATCGCGTCGACCGGATGTTCGCCCAACTCCGGCATGCTGGTGTTCTCAAGAGCATTGCCGGCTTGGTCCTCGGCAAGTTCACCGATTGTGTTCCCAGTGATCCTTCAAAACCACACCTGACGATTGAACAGGTTCTCCAGGAAGCGGTGAGCGCAGTTGGCTGCCCCGTTCTGACGAACCTCCAATACGGCCACATCGCGAAGAAGCTCACGATTCCATTTGGCGTGCGGGCAACCCTCGACACGCGAACCGGGTCTTTAAGAGTGTCCGAAGGGGCTGTCCGCTGACCGACGAGCTCTCTCCGAGCGTCATCAGCGTTGTACTTCATTGACTATCCTTCAACTTATCGTTACATTTTCTTCATCTTTGAACATCGCGGCGTCATTCTCGCTTGATGAACATTGGTGTTTTTGCTTCCGGACGGGGGTCGAACTTCCAGGCTATTCTCAGCGCAATCGAACGGGGGATTCTCCCTGCGCGTGTAACGGTGCTGTTGAGCAACAAGATCGATGCCGGCGCTTTCGAAATCGCCAACGCATATTCCCTCCCCACTGTTCATCTGAGTCAGAAACAGTTCGCAGACGAGGCTTTGTACGCCGCGGCAATGCTTGAAGTCTTGAGGAGTCACAACGTAGAGCTTATTGCGCTCGCTGGTTATCTCAAGAAGATTCCAACGATCGTTGTCCGGGAATTCCGGGACCGCATCCTGAACATCCATCCCGCACTGCTTCCATCATTTGGCGGTCAGGGCATGTATGGGCACCATGTTCACGAAGCGGTTCTTGCATCTGGTGTCAAGCTGAGCGGCGCGACGGTACATCTTGTGGACGAAGAATACGATCGCGGTCCTATTGTTCTTCAGAGGACCGTTGCTGTCGACGAACTCGACACCCCCGAAACGCTGGCGGCAAAGGTACTGAAGGTTGAGCACGAGATATATCCCCTCGCCCTGAAGGCTTTTGCTGAAAACAGGGCAACGATACATGGAAGGTCTGTGTGGATACACTAACGCAATTGAAAACACCGGTGGCAAGTCATACTGCAACCCCTGAAGCCAAGGAGGAGGTTCTGCTACACGTTCGACGTGCGCTCATCAGTGTGTCTGACAAGCGTGGAGTCGTTGAGCTGGCAAAAACTCTCCAACAGTTCGGTGTCGAAATCATTTCGACAGGCGGGACACAGCAAGTTCTCAAAGAGGCTGGCGTTGTTGTCAAATCTGTCTCTGAGGTTACCGGATTTCCGGAAATTCTGGACGGCCGCGTGAAAACGCTTCATCCTGCAATACATGCCGGCATCCTCGCGGCCACCGACAACCCGCTTCACCTGAAACAGCTTCACGAGCATCACATCGAGCCAATCGATCTTGTGGTTGCCAATCTGTATCCCTTTGAGCAAACGATCACGCATGAGAACGTGACCCTCGAACAGGCCATTGAACAAATCGACGTCGGTGGTCCGACGATGGTCCGGGCGGCAGCGAAGAATCACCGCCACACGGTCGTGGTCGTCAATCCCGATCGTTATCAGTCTCTGACGGAGGAATTAATCAAGAACAATGGGGCGGTGTCGTTTCAGACCCGGTTCGAGCTCGCGCGCGAAGCGTTTCAACACACGGCAACATACGACACCATGATTGCGTCGTACTTTAGCGGCCTCCAGTCGGACACTGCGTTACCTGATGTTGTCACCCTTTCAATGAAAAAGTCGGATGCACTCCGCTATGGCGAAAATCCCCATCAGTCGGCGTCGCTCTATGGAAAGTTCAATACCTATTTCAAGAAGCTTCACGGAAAAGAGCTGTCTTACAACAATATTCTCGACATCAACGCCGCCGCTCTTCTGTGCGCAGAGTTTGAAAAACCCACTGCGGTGATTGTGAAGCACAATAACCCCTGTGGTGTTGGTTCCGGCGAGACCTTGCAGGAAGCTTACAAGAAAGCGTTTGCAACGGACACGAAGTCGGCATTCGGCGGCATTGTTTGCGTGAATCGATCTCTTGACGCCGCTACTGCCGCAGCCATCAACGAAATATTCACCGAGGTGATTGTAGCTCCCAGCTATGCTGATGGTGTGCTTGACCTTCTGATGAAGAAGCGCGATCGGCGCCTTATTCAGCAGGTGATCGACATCCGGTCTGTCAAAGCTTTTGATGTTCGGGGCGTTATTGGCGGGCTTCTGCTTCAGGAACAGGACCAACATCGGATCACGCGTGAAGGCTTGCGCGTTGTGACCAGGCGAAAGCCGGCCGAAGAGGAGTTGGAGGCGTTGATTTTCGCGTGGCGTGTGGCAAAGCATGTCAAATCGAACGCTATTGTCTATGCACGAAAAGACCGGACGCTGGGCATTGGAGCGGGTCAAATGTCACGCGTTGACTCAGCCAAGATCGCCGTCATGAAAGCGGCCGAGGCTGGACTTGATCTCGCGGGATGCGCTGTTGCATCAGACGCCTTCTTTCCATTTGCCGATGGTCTTCTTGAGGCTGTCAAGGGGGGCGCAACATCCGTGATCCAACCAGGCGGTTCTGTCCGTGATGAAGAAGTTGTCAAAGCAGCCGATGAACACAATGTTGCAATGGTTTTCACGGGTATCAGACATTTCCGACACTAACGATCTCACACAATAAGAGTACAACCTGGCAATGAGCCTTTTTTCTCTTTTTTCTGCAGACATCGCTGTCGATCTCGGCACAGCGAACACGGTGATTTGGATGAAGGGCAAGGGAATTGTCCTCAATGAACCATCGATTGTTGCGTTCGACCGCAACACGAAGAAGATTATTGCGATCGGACACGAAGCCCGCGAGATGCTCGGTCGAACACACCGCGACATTCGCACCATACGGCCAATGAAGGATGGCGTGATCGCCGATTTTGAAATCGCCGAAGGAATGTTGCGCGAGTTTATCCGGAAGACGAGTCTCGGGTGGGTCCCGAGCCGGCGCATTGTTGTCTCGGTGCCTTCCGGTATCACCGAGGTCGAAAAGCGTGCCGTGCGCGATGCTGCCGAACACGCCGGAGCCAAAGAGGTGCACCTCCTTGCCGAACCTATGGCCTCAGCCATCGGCATCGGCCTCGACGTGGACGCGCCTGTAGGCAACATGGTTGTCGACATCGGCGGAGGAACGACCGAGATCGCCGTGATCGCCCTTTCGGGGATCGTTACGGAAGAGTCGATTCGCGTTGCCGGTGACGAAAAGAACAATGCCATCATTCAGTTCTTCAAACGAAACCACAATATCCTCATTGGAGAGCGGACAGCGGAAGCGATCAAGTGTGAAGTTGGATCGGCGATGCCGCTGCGCGAAGAAATCACCATTCAGGTGAAGGGCCGGGATCTTGTCAATGGAGTACCGAAAACGACCGAGGTAAGCTCTGTCGAGATCCGCGAGGCTCTCAATGAACCAATTGCACAAATCGTCGAAGCGGTCAAGGTCACCCTTGAGCGCACTCCGCCGGAACTTTCGGCCGACATTCTTGACCGCGGCATCATGCTCACGGGTGGTGGTGCGTTGCTGAAGGGGCTCGACGAACGAATCAGACTTGAAACGAATCTTCCGGTGCACGTTGCAGAAGATCCATTGACTGCTGTTGTGCGGGGAACAGGGCGTGTCTTGGAAGATCTCAGGCATTTTTCAAAGGTGCTGATTAAGAGTAAACGGTACTAAGTGTAGCGCAGTAGGTTCGCTGACAGGGGCATGCGAACCAAACCCCGCCAACGATGACTTTCCTCTCCGACAGAACATACATTCACCGGCATGTTCAAACGTATCTATAATTTTGTGTTGCTCTTCAAGGAGTATGCGGTCTTCTCCATTCTCCTTGTGCTGTCGCTTGTCCTGATGGCCCTTAACGACAATACGCAGATCCGGCATATTCGTGGAGTAGCAACCGTCGTGTTTGGTGTTGTGCAGGATCAGCTGGCTTTTGTTCCCCGGTACTTCTCTTTGCGAAAGGAGAATGATATCCTTCGCCGTATGAATGTGGATCTCGCCGATGAAGCAAGTCAACTCCGTGAAGCCAAACTTGAAAATGATCGCCTGCGGCGGCTCCTTGGATTCAAGGATGTTTCTCACTACCCCCTCCTCGCGGCAAAGGTTGTTGGGAAAAACCTGACGCTTCTCCGGAATACAATTACACTCAATATCGGGAAATTGGATGGGGTGTTGCCTCATATGCCTGTTGTCGGTGATGGCGGGCTCGTTGGGGTCGTTGCCAATGTCAACGATCACTATGCCATAGTGCGAATTCTGTATAACACCGATTTCCGGGCAAGCACAAAAAGCCAACGCGCACGCGTGGACGGTATCCTTGCCTGGGACGGCGAAGACTTGATCCTGACCAATGTTGCCAAGAATCTTGATATTGTTGCCGGTGATACGCTGATCACCACCGATTACAGCAGTACCTACCCACCGAATATCCGCATCGGCACTGTCAGCGAGGTTGCCGAGCAACAGGGATCGTTGTTCAAGCGCGTTCTCGTTACTCCTGGGGTGGATTTCGTGAAGCTCGAAGAGGTCTTTGTCATTTCATACATTCCCGACTCCGAACGATCGGAATTAGAGCAGTCTCTGCAGCAGAAGTTGAGACGCTGATCTTCCCAACCAGACGTCACTCATCATCGAAAGGTATTTAAGGATCTATGAAAATCCTGAAATTTGGTGGCTCATCCGTCGCTGACCCTGAGTGCATTCGCAGTGTTGCGGCAATCGTGCTGGCTGCAGCCAAGCGGGACCGTATTGTCGTCGTAGTATCAGCTTTCCAGGGAGTGACGAATCAGCTGCTCCAGTGCGCTCGCCTTGCGGAGAAGGGGCGTGCCGAATATCAAAAACTCTTCGCACAGATTGCACAGAAGCATCGCGATGCTATCAATACGCTGATCAAGAAGCACAATCGCCGCCAAACACTTGCGATCCTCGATGAACAGTTGAAAGAACTTGAAGATGTTCTTCATGGAATGTCACTCCTTCGCGATTGCCCGCCACGCGCGCTGGATCTCACTGCAAGCTTTGGAGAGCGCCTTTCCGCCATGATCATCGCCGCTTATTTGCAGCAGTTGCATCAGACGGAGCCTGTTGATGCACGCCAGCTTATCGTCACCGACGATCAGTTTACCCACGCTTCTGTTTTGTTTGATCAGACAAATCGCAAGATTCGCTCTTACTTCAATCGCCTGCAACAAAAGAGCCGCCATCGCGTCATTCCTGTGGTGACCGGGTTCATCGGATCGACAGAAGACGGACGAACGACGACGATAGGTCGAAACGGATCGGATTACACTGCCGCAATTGTCGGGGCTGCTCTCAAAGCCTCTGTGATCGAAATCTGGACAGACGTTGATGGCATCCTCAGCGCCGATCCACGTGTTGTTCCGTCTGCCTTCGTTCTCCCCCAGATGTCATACGAAGAGGCAATGGAGCTTTCCTATTTCGGCGCGAAAGTCCTTCATCCAGCGACCATTGCTCCGGCCGTGGCAAAAAAGATCCCCATCATCATCAAGAACACATTTCATCCCGACGCACCCGGCACTGTCATCTCCGAAGGTGTCGAAAACTGGGAGGGGGTTGCCAAGGGAATAACCTCTGTGGATGAGATTGCCCTTCTGAGCTTGCGCGGTATGGGGATGGTAGGTGTTCCCGGCACGGCAGAGCGGCTCTTCCGTGCGCTCGCGTCTCACCATGTGAACGTTATCCTTATTTCCCAGGCCTCCTCTGAGCACACGATTTGTTTCGCCGTCGTCAAATCTGATCTGGCGCACGCTCGGCGAGCTGTCGCTGAGGAATTCCGCTACGAACTGCAAAGCAAATTGACGTCGCTCGACGAACGGCCAAACCAAACGATCGTGGCAATCGTCGGGGAGGGCATGAAGGGCGCTCCGGGAGTTTCTGGAAAAGTTTTTCAGGCTCTTGGCCGAAACAATGTGAACGTTTCCGCCATCGCACAGGGAGCCTCGGAACGGAACATCTCTTTCGTCATCGATTCCACCCAGGGAAATCGTGCCCTCAACGTTATCCATGAAGCCTTTTTCGAAAAACGAAAGCGTCTCGCTGTTATCGTTATTGGGGTCGGGAACATTGGCTCTGCCCTGCTCCGACAGCTTCATCAACAGCATTCATTTCTCCTCTCGCAGGGATTTGACGTTCGCGTGTGCGGCGTTGCTAACAGTAAGCATTACATCCTCGATGCCGCCGGACTCGACCTTTCCCAATGGCAGGATGAGCTCAGTCGCTCACATTTCAAGATGCATCCGCAACACCTGGCAGAGAAGATTGCAGAACTCGAATTGACCAATGCCGTTCTCGTGGACTGCACGGCCAGTCCCGACATCGCAGAAGCATATCCTGATTTTGTCAACGCAAACCTCCACATCGTCACTCCAAACAAGAAGGCAAACGTGTTGCCGTGGAAGCAATACGCTGCCCTGATGGAACTGATGAAGAAACGGCAGAAGTACTTCTTGTATGAGGCAAATGTCGGTGCGGGACTTCCTGTGATTTCGACGCTTGGCGATCTCATTGCAAGTGGCGATCATATTGTCAAAGTGGAGGGTGTTTTCTCGGGAACGTTAAGTTATATCTTCAACCATTTCGACGGGAAAAAGCCTTTCAGCGAAGTGCTGCGAGAGGCCCACGAGCTCGGATTTACAGAACCCGATCCTCGCGATGATCTTTCGGGCGACGATGTGGCGCGCAAACTCCTCATCGTTGCACGCCATCTTGGTTTGAAGCTCGACATGAAAGATATCCGGTTTGAGAACCTTGTTCCTCCTTCGTTGCGTGCAGAAGCGTTTTCACAGAATCTTTTCTTCCGGTTCGCCAAGGTGGATGCACGGATGCAGCAGAAACTTGACGCCGCGCGTTCTCGGGGAGCCGTGCTTCGCTACGTCGGAATTCTCGAAGGCCATACCGCCGTTGCGGGCTTGAGAGAAATGCCTCTCAGTCATCCATTCGCTGGAACCAAGGGGAGTGATAACATTATCGCGATCACATCGCACCGCTATTCCCGTACACCTCTCGTGGTGCAAGGACCGGGGGCGGGAGCAGACGTTACCGCCATGGGAGTGTTTTCTGACATTCTCAAACTTTTGCACTATTTACCCTAACGGTCATGCTCCGCGTTCATCGAGAACTTCTCGAAAACCTATGAAACCAAGATCAGTCAAGACATATGCGCCGGCAACAATTTCTAACCTCGGACCCGGGTTTGACACTCTTGGTGTCGCCATCAACAGCCCCGGCGATACCGTCGTTGCGCGTAGGCGATCGGAGCCTGGTCTCGGATTTTCCGTCGCAACCAAAAACGCCGGTGTACCGCTTGACGCCAAGAAGAATGTTGCCAGCTTCGTCGCTTCTCTCCTCTTGAATGAAAAACACCCGTCGTTCGGCATCGAGATGATTCTCCATAAGTCGATGCCTGTTGGGTCGGGACTCGGAAGCTCAGCTGCCAGCAGTGTCGCAGCCGCTGTGGCGGTCAACGCTCTCCTTGTCAAACCCCTCAGCAAGGCAGACTTGTTACCATTTATCCTGGAAGGAGAGCGCCTCGCATGTGGCTCTGCGCACGCAGACAACGCAGCCCCCTCTTTGCTTGGTGGGGGGTGTCTCATCCGAAGCTACGATCCGCTTGATGTCGTCCCATTTCCCGTCAATCCTTCGTTGGTCTGGATTGTCGTTCATCCAAACACCGAAGTGCTCACAAAGAAAGCTCGCACTATTCTTCCAGATCAGATACCGTTACGCTCTGCAATTCGTCAATGGGGAAATGTTGCGGGTCTTATCATGGGTCTGGGTGCAGGCGATCGGGACCTCATCAAGCGTTGCGTCGAGGATGTTGTAGCAGAGCCGCTCCGCGCCCAACTCATCCCCGGATTCTACGATGTCAAGAAAGCGGCGCTTGCCGCAGGGGCGCTTGGTTGCTCGATCTCCGGATCGGGTCCATCCATTTTCGCGATCGCGTCCTCCATGCAGAAGGCTCGTATCATCGGTACGCAGATGGCGAAAACATTCCGGCTTGTAGCCAATATTGAAAGCAACGTCTACATTTCACGCACGAATGGGATCGGCGCTCGAATTGCCTGGAGAAAAGGCGCATGAAGTTTCGGTCGATTCTCAACGATCATTCTCTTGTGAGTTTTCGCGAAGCACTATTTCGTGGCATTGCTCCTGATGGAAGCCTGTACGTTCCCGAGGCGATCCCGACGTTGCCCGCGGGAGTTAAAACCTCTGACGCAACACAGAGTCTTCCCCGCGTCGCCGCTCAGGTGTTGAGTGCGTACATTGAAGAAATCTCTTCCGAACAAATCCAGAAGATGGCTGATCGGGCGTTCAGTTTTCCCATTCCCCTTGTCAAGTTGGAGGATGACCTCTATCTGCTGGAGCTGTTCCATGGCCCGACCCTTGCTTTTAAAGATGTCGGCGCGCGATTCATGGCTGCCGCCCTCTCGTATTTCCTCGAACAAGAACAGCAGGAACTTACGATTGCCGTCGCAACTTCCGGGGACACTGGAAGTGCTGTTGCTCAAGGATTCGTGAACGTTCCGCACATTTCGGTTTTCGTCCTCTACCCTTCCGGTAAGATCAGTACGCTCCAGGAACAGCAGATTACAACGGTTGGTGGAAATATCCACGCCATCGAAGTAGAGGGTACATTTGACGATTGCCAACACCTCGTGAAAACGGCGCTGGCGGACCAGGAGCTTGTCCGTGCCTGCAACCTCACGACAGCAAATTCCATCAACCTTGGCAGGCTCATTCCGCAGATTACTTATTATGTCTGGGGCTTGATGGAACTGCAACGACAAACTGGGCGATCTCCAAACCAAGAGATTGCTGCCGATGTCTGTGTTCCGAGTGGAAACTTTGGAAATCTCACTGCTGCGGCGTATGCCAAGCGCATGGGGGTTCCGATTGCCCGACTGTTTTCAGCCTCGAATGCAAACGTGGTTGTCCCCGAATTTTTCCGCACGGGATCCTTCAGACCGCGGCCTTCGGTGCAGACTTTTTCCAATGCAATGGACGTTGGCAATCCAAGCAATTTCGCGCGCTTGCAGGCTCTCTACGAAGGCAATCTCGATGCAATGAAAAGCGACATTGCATCGACGAGCGTTTTGGATGAAGAGACCCTTGTCGAAATGCAGCGCACGTACGAGCGCTCCGGATATATTCTGGATCCCCACACGGCCGTCGGTGTCGCGGCGACACGAAAGCTCAAGCCGTCACACTCTTCTTCCAGACCAACCATCGTTGTGGGAACCGCACACCCGGCGAAGTTTCCCGAGGTCGTTGAAAAGGCGCTGCACATAACGACACCTCTTCCGAAACAATTGCAGGAGGCGTTACAGCGAACGAAGCAGAGCACAAGAATTCCGGCAGACTACCAGCGGGTAAAACGACTTCTGCTGGCGTGACGCTCGCGCTGGCGCGTTGCAATTCGGGCGATTTCTCAATACGTTTTGCGCACAGGCTTACAAAGGCTTTCCATGGAACATTATGTTCGATCCACCCTTGCCATCCTCGTTCTGCTTCTCCTGCAGACGACCTTCATCCCGTTTCTCTCCGTGGGCGGATTTCTGCCAGACGTGTTGTTGATTTGGGTTGTGTACATTGCTGTGACGCGCGGCCAACTGGAGGCGACCATTACCGGGTTTGCTGTAGGACTTCTGCAGGATGCCGTCACAATTCAATTCTTCGGATTGAGCACACTGACCAAGACACTCGCAGGATTTGTCGCGGGCTACTTCTTCAACGAAAACCTTACGGAACAGACCCTCGGATCATACCGGTTTCTTTTGATTACTCTTCTTTCGTCGTTCGTTCATAATGTTCTTTACTATGGCATCTTCCTGCAGGGCATCCAGGATGCGTTGTTCACATCGATGATCGAGTTTAGTGTTGCCGTCAGTCTCTATACTGCGCTGGTGAGTGTTTTTCCAATGTTTACCTTTGTCCGAAAATATCGATTCTCTCAATCATTATGATTCACGACGAACCCTTTGGATCGCCCGAGCGGCGAAGGACGCTGACAATCGTCGTCCTTTTGATGTTCGCCTTTCTCATCCTCCGGCTGTACCAACTTCAACTCCTGTTTCACGTTGAACTGGACAAGAAGTCGGAGGAGAACAGTGTGCGCGTACTGACAAAGGACCCTGTCCGCGGATATATGTACGACCGGTACGGCAAGCTTTTTGTTGACGTTGGTCCATCGTACTCCGTCACGCTCATACCGGCAGAATTTGAAAAGCAGAACATCGGTCTCCTCTCCTCCATTCTGCAAATGGAACCTAAGGCCCTCGAGGATCGAATTGCGCGGGCCCGCGTCTACTCTCCGTTTCTCCCTGCCCGCATCAAGCGGGATGTGGATATGAAGACTCTTGCAGCCATCGAAGAAGACCTTCCTGTACTCACCGGGGTGAGCTATCAGGTGGAGTCTAAGCGAATCTATCCCACCCTCGCGCGAGCTTCACACCTGCTTGGATATCGACGCGAAATCTCAGACGCTCAGTTAGGAACGGCGGGTGACTATTATCGCCCCGGAGATCTTGTCGGTGTTGCGGGTCTTGAGGCCCGCTATGAATCAAGCTTGCGGGGTCAGCGGGGATTCGAATATGTCTCCGTCAATTCAAAGGGGCAGATCATCGGGAGCTTTGAAGATGGGGGGCGTGATAAGGTTGCAAAGGAGGGTTTTGATCTGCTCTTGAGCATCGATGGCGGCCTCCAGGCCTTCGCGGAATCACTGATGACGAATTACAGCGGTGCCTTGGTCGCCATGGATCCTAGCGACGGCGGTATCCTTGCCTTTGTCAGCAAGCCTGACTATGATCCAACCATCATGAGTGGTGTTACGCCTGCGGATCTTTGGTCGGAACTTCAATCGAATCCCGAAAAGCCGCTGTTCAATCGTGCGAGCCTCACGCGGTATCCTCCCGGATCTACGTTCAAGATGGTGCTTGCCGCAGCAGCGTTACAGGAAGGAATCATCGACGAGAATTATCGGATTAACTGCCGTGGCGGATTCCGTTTTGGAAATAGGACCTTTACAGACCTTCACGTTCACGGCTCGGTGAACGTTGTTGAGGCTATTCAGAGATCATGCAACGTGTTCTTCTATCAACTGATGTTGAAAGTTGGATTCGACAAGTGGAACGAATACGGTCGACGATTCGGTTTTGGACTTGCAACCAACACAGATACAGGCGAAGAGACGACGGGCTTATTGCCTTCAACGGAGTACTATGATACTCGTTATGGCAAAGGCAAATGGACCCAGGGATTTCTCATAAGCCTTGCGATTGGCCAGGGAGAAGTTGGGGTTTCACCCCTCCAAATGGCCCGATATGCGTCGGCACTCGGGAATGGGGGAATTGTGTATCGCCCACATGCAGTCGAATTCATCCGGAACAAAGAAAACCACAAAGTTGAACCAGTCCGCCATGACTCTACGCTTGTTGGTCTCTCCCCTCACGTCATGGATCTCATTCGCGAGGGGATGCAACGCGTCGTTCAGGCTCCCGGTGGCACGGGCGGAATGGCAAGGATTCGGGGGGTCATCTCCGCCGGAAAGACCGGCACCGCACAAAATTCACACGGAAAAGATCATGCGTGGTACATCGGATTCTCGCCGTTCGAGAACCCGAAGATTGCGACCGCAGTGTTGCTGGAGAATTCAGGATTTGGAGGAGCGAAAGCGGCACCCATCGCGGGACTTGTCATGGAGCGGTATCTCTACGGACAATTGATACGTAACGTGCCAAAACCAGCGCCGGCCCGCAAGAGTCCTCCGAAGTCAATGACCCAGGCTGTGCGGTGATCTGGCAGCCGGCGAGCAAACGATTTCATCAACGATAATTTATGCTTGAGTATCTCAAAGAATATTTTGACTACAGGGCATTGCTGATTTGTCTCGGACTCGTTGCGGTCGGCTTGCTCTCTGTCTACAGTGCAACGTACGACGTCGGTGCTGCGGCTGCTTTTGATAAGCAACTCGTGTGGGCCGGCATCGGGTTCGCAGCACTTGTGGTGGCAGCAATCTTTCCTCTGAAAACCCTCCAAAGGATTTCGTTGCCTCTCTACATTGGCACGCTGGGTGTTTTGCTTGTGATTCTTGTGATTGGTCATACGGTGGCGGGCTCGAAAAGCTGGCTCGGTGTCGCCAAAGGATTTGGCGGTCAACCGTCCGAGTTCGCCAAGGTTACAACCGTGCTGGCCCTTGCCGCCTTTCTCGCCCGAACCGCCATTTCACTTTCAAACCCCCGACACCTCATTCTCGCAGGCGGCATTGTTGCTCTCCCCATGATGCTCATTCTTGCCGAGCCAGACCTGGGCACCTCTGTTGTTTTCTTTCTGATGCTCTTGCCAGTACTCTACTGGGCTGGTGCCTCCAATTTTGTGCTTGCAGCGATTCTTGCGCCAATCATCGCGGCGGCGGGGGCACTCTTTGGAACCCTCGTGCTTCTCGTCTCCCTGATGATCAGCGGTGCATTGCTGTATGCCGCACGCCAAAATCGATTTGCAGTTGCAGTCGCCTTTGCTCTGACGCTCGCCGTCGGATTATCCGTGCAGGCGGTGTACGAACGGCTCCCTGCATACCAGCAGAAGCGCATCTCGACATTTTTGAATCCAGGCTCCGAGCAAAAAGGGGCGGGCTATAATGTCTATCAGTCAAAGGTTGCCATTGGCTCGGGTGGCTTTTTCGGAAAAGGGTATTTGCAGGGAACGCAGACACAGCTAAATTTTATTCCGGAGCAGTGGACGGACTTTATCTTTTGCGTTCCTGGGGAGGAGTTTGGTTTCGTGGGTGCATCAATTGTCATTGGGCTATTTACGGGCCTGTTGCTTCACGGGGTCAAGGTTGGCGGGATGTCGAAGAACAAATTTGCAAGCGCTGCATCTATTGGGATCACTGGCGTCTTTGGCGTTCATGTACTCATCAATGTCGGCATGTCCATGGGCCTGCTTCCAGTTATTGGCATTCCCCTGCCATTCCTCAGTTATGGCGGGTCTGCCCTCGTTGCGAATATGGCAATGGTTGGTCTGCTGATGAACTTCTATTCCAATAGAAAAGAACACTAGGTGTTTCTTGGCGCGTTTGGGCGACCTGGTTATTTTGCCAAGATCCTTTCGTTGAAACTCACCCCTCTTTTTAGTATCCTGATTTCACTTCACAACGAGTTAGAACAAGGGTATGACAGCGGGTTCATTTTTTCTTCTTATCGGGGGCGGCATCGTCACGGGTACCTTTGGGGCCATGCTAGGACTCGGCGGCGGCGTGTTTCTCACCCCTTTTCTTGTTCTTGTATTTCACCTGCCCATGCACCAGGCTATAGCCACCAGTATTCTCGCCGTCATCGCCACATCAAGCGCGGGCGCTGCGATGAATGTAGAGCGCCAGATTGTTAATCTCCGCCTTGGAATGACACTCGAGGTTGCGACCGTCATTGGCGCAATCTTTGGCGGCCTGACCGCAAATGTTCTGAGTGGGGAAGTCCTCACAAGGGTTTTTTCGCTTCTTCTCCTCTGCGTTTCATTCATGATGATATGGAGAACACGACATTTCCGGGGAATCTCCACTCCAATGGGGGCTGGAGTTTTTCCTGCGAGCTTCAAGGATGAGGCCACCGGTGAGGTGGTTTCCTATTCTGTTGCACGTGTACCTTGGGTGATGGGTGTTTCGCTCATCGCGGGGAACATTTCCGGTCTCCTTGGTGTCGGCGGGGGTATCTTCAAGGTTCCGGCGATGAACATGATATCGGGAATACCGCTCAAGGCGGCTACTGCAACAAGTAACTTTATGATCGGCGTCACTGCGGCGGCAAGCGCTTTCATCTACTTTGCACACGGACATCTGAACCCACTCGTTGCGTCGCCTGCCGCGCTCGGCGTACTCATGGGGTCTTTTGTTGGTGTGCGTATTAACCGCCGGATCAAAGGCGTCTCTCTGAGCTGGATTTTCGCTGTGGTGTTGTGTCTCATTTCTCTCAAGATGTTTTGGCGATAAGGCTTTCACAAAAACCTGTGATGCATTTTGGAATCTACGGCACCCCGTCATATTGTTGAGCGTTGGATCGGTTGGACGCTAAGGGTTGGGGTCTGGGGAAGCGCGGCTCTCATGGTGCTTGGCCTCGCACTTGCGTGGTTTTCTTCCGGTACGCTTCGTCTTCCCAACGAAAATCCCCGTCCGATCGCTGTTCTTCACAGCCTTTTGTCCGGATCGTTGGATCCTGTTATGGTGATGTTTGCGGGCCTCCTGTTTCTTATGTTAACCCCGTTTCTTCGTGTGCTCACAGCTGCGGTGGGTTTCGCAGTTGAAAAGGACCGGACATTCGTTGTTGTTGCTCTCATTGTTTTCGCCATGTTGCTTGCAGAGCTCGTGTTGTCGCTCCAATGAACAATGTTCGCTACTATCATTGCATTCACAACCGAGTGCTGTCTTCCAGTACGGCACTGAAAGATTCCCCCGATGAAATTCCTTGAGAAACTCCAGAAGGTTCAGCGCAAAAATCGATCATTGCTCTGCGTCGGACTCGACACGGATCCCGCAAAACTACCGAGCCACCTTAGGACATCAAAAGGTGCCGTTGTACAATTCAATCGATCCATCATTGAGGCCACGAGCGATCTGGTGTGCGCTTACAAACTCAACCTTGCATTCTACGAATCACTCGGCGAGCGGGGCTGGCGGATTCTCAAGGAAACTCTCTCGGCAATTCCACAACATGTCATAACGATTGGCGATGGGAAGCGAGGAGACATCGGTAATACGGCCGAGCAATATGCACGCGCACTCTATGATGACCTCGGATTCGATGCGGCTACGGTGAGTCCTTACATGGGATATGATTCCGTTGAGCCCTTTATCCGACTCGACAGCAAATGCGCGTTTGTGCTGGCACTGACGTCAAACGAAGGCTCCAACGACTTTCAGCGACTCAACATCGGAGGACGCCCATTGTACGAACGAATCGTGCAGGCTGCTGTGAAGTGGAATACCAAGAAGAACCTCGGCCTCGTCATTGGAGCAACCCATCCCAAGGAACTGCAACCCATCCGCAAACTCGCGCCGACTCTACCAATCCTGATTCCGGGTATCGGAAAACAGGGGGGTGATCTTGAGTCTGCTGTTCGTTTCGGTACCGACAAGAACGGAAGACTCGCGATCATCAATGCCAGCCGCAGTGTTCTTTATGCGTCAACTGGCAAAGACTTCGCTGCAGCGGCGCGCAATGAAGCTCTGCAACTCCGCGATCAGATTCAAAAATACCGCGATAAATTCTTCTCATAATCCCTGTAGCTGTCTTCGCTCTGCCACATCTTATTCTCTTTGGATATTAATCCGTGGTCTCGCGCACACTCAACATACACGAGCGCTTTCTCCGTCATATTTGGAACAGACAATACCTCCGTCGTGAAGAGCTGCAAACCATGGATGGACGCCACCTGCGTGTTCTTCATGCTGGACATTTGAATTCGGATGGTGGACCCGACGTACGTGACGCCGTCCTTCAAATAGACCGCATCACGTACCACGGCGACGTGGAAATCCATAGGACCCTTATTGACTGGATACATCATCAGCACTACGAAGACCCGCGGTACAACAAGGTGGTGTTGCACGTCGTTCTCGAGCGCCCTCCTGGCGTCGGGACCACATTGGTTCCCAGCGGTCGCCACATACCCGTTCTCGTGCTTGAGCTCTTTCTTTCCGAGTCCATCCATACTCTTTGGCAAAAGGCTATTCTTGATGAGCGGCTGCATTCCAAGAGCGCAATACCATGTGCTGACAGAAATATCGCTGTGCCCAGAAATCTTCTTATCGATTGGATACAACACCTCTCTACAGAGCGGCTAGAACTGAAGCTGCGGCGATTCGATGAGCGATTGAGAGAGCTCGCCCAACTTCGGCTTTACACCGTTCGCGAGCATTATCCCCACAATGCACTCTGGCATATCGAGGGTAACCCGGACGATCTTCCGCCACCGCACCGCGAGCTTTCACAGCGTGATCTTGCACAACGAGAACACTGGGACCAACTTCTGTATGAAGGATTGATGGAGGGGCTTGGCTACAGCAAGAATCGTGAGCCCTTTGTGCGTCTTTGCCGAAGCGTCACTCTTCGAGAGTTCCGGGCTCAGCATATCGAAGAGAATGAATTGGCGATTCAAGCCCTTTTACTGGGTGCGGCGGGGCTTCTTCCACGAATAAGAGACGTGCACCACAGAGAGTCTCGTGCGTTCGTCCAATTGTTGGTTGGTGAATGGAAAACTCGAAAGAGGGTGTATTATTCGGCGATTCTCCATCCTGCCGACTGGCAATTCTTTCCAACCCGGCCATGCAATTTTCCAACACTCAGAATCGCCGCAGCAAGCGTATTCGTGAAGAAAATTCTCTGCGAAGACCTCTTCAGAAATTTGATCGGGACACTCAAGACTATTGAAGGGGGAACCGAAGCCTTCGGGTCTATCCGCGAACACCTCGCTGTAGCACCGCTCCCCTTTTGGAGGAACCATTATCAATTCGATCATCCCACGGCAAAGCCAACACAGGCTTTGGGACCCGAGCGGATTGGCGATCTCATCACGAATACTGTGATTCCCCTGGCTCTTCTCTATGCGAGAATATTCAAAGATCGCCTCGTTCGGGAGCGTGCTCTTCAGCTCTTTGCCTCCGCACCCCCAAGCGCGGAAAACTCCATAACGAAGTTGATGGATAAACATCTCCTTCGGGGTGCCGTTAGCTTACGATCTGTTATGAACCAGCAGGGGGTAATTCAGCTTTACAAGTATTATTGTCTCGAAGGGCGATGCGCTGAATGCGCGGTTGGCGGTGTTGTCCGTACAGACAGCTCTCGCGGGGGGAGCGAAAGCTCGAATAGTACTTGATTCCTTCGACTCTGCAATCTCATGTCTTCTGTTGTTTCTTCTTTGCTGCAGGAAACAGTACGTTGTTCAGGATGAGCCGGTAGCCTGGGGAGTTCTTGTGAAGCGACAGATCGGTTGGTGGATCGCCGACTGCGTGCTGGTAATCTTCAGGATCGTGTCCTCCGTACCAAGTAAATGTGCCCCGGCCGTAGTTACCGTGAAGGTAACGAACTTCCTCTGTTCCTTCCCGCTGTGCAAGAATGGTAATCGTCCGCTTGATCAGGCTCTTGCGAAACGCCGTCGTCTGCCCCATAAACCCTTTCACGATTGAAACGTGGTTCTGCGAGAGCATGCTCGGCACGGGATCGTATTTCGCAGAGAACTCAAACAGCGTGAAGTAGTCTGTGTTTGGATCGCGAATGGGGGGCGGATCGCTGGGGGGGATGTCAATGTCCGAGTCCGGGTCGGGGGGGTCGCCATCAAACATGACGTCACAAATGTCAACATTTTCAGCAGCGAGCGCGATATCATAGCTGTCGGTGGCGGAACACATGGCAAACATGAAACCGCCGTTGCCAACAAATTCCTTGATGCCGCGCGTGACCGCCTTTTTCTCTTCTGAGACCTTCTTGAATCCCAGGCGCTTTGCCTCTTTTTCATAGAGGATCTGTTGGTCGATATACCATTGTGCGTACCGATAATTCGCGTAGAATTTTCCGTACTGTCCCGTGAAGTCTTCGTGGTGGAGGTGAAGCCAATCGTAGTCAGCAAGTTTCCCGGAAAGAACCTCTTCATCCCACACTTTTGTGTAGGGAATCTCTGCGTATTCAAGGGCGATGGTAACAGCATCATCCCATGGTTTAAATGTCGGCGGAACATAGACCGCTATCTTGGGCACCTTCTCGAGACGCACAACGTCCATGTTGTTATCTTCCCGCTGAACCTCTGCATAGATCGATGACGCGTCGGACGCAGATGCCGGTTCGAAAAGCACGCCCCGAATCCTGCACTCCCGTGCCGCAACATCGCTGAAGTCCAACATAAATGACCCTCCGCGGTAGTTGAGGAGCCAGTCGACTGTACCGTTGTGCTGCAGGATCCAAAAGGCAACGCCGTACGCCTTGAGATGGTCGGTTTGCCTGATGTCCATCGGTATCAGCAGTTTTGCCTGACCGAAAGCGGAGCCCTGAGCTGCAATGACAACAATCGCTATGAAGGCTGCCTGAACGTAGTGTTTCAGTCCTATCGCCGTCCTGATCATTGAACGTGTGTCTTTCTAGATTGAATCTCCACGCAAAATCCGTATTCTCTTCCGCGCCTCTTCAACAAAGAGCGAAGTCGGGTAGTGTGCAAGAACGGCTTCGTAGGCCTCGATGGCCTTTTTCTTATCTTTGAGTCTTCCTTCGTATACTTCTCCAATCCTCATCTGTGCGCGATCCCGCAGGATGCTTGTTGGCAAATCGTTGATGATTCGGCTGAAGACCATGAGCGCTGAATCCGGTTTGTTGAGCAGAAGGTGAAGATCTCCCGTTCTCATCATCGCGTTGTCGAGGAGCGGTGTTACCGCAAATCGCTTCGTTACAGATTCAAACAGCGCGAGCGCCTCTGAGTACTTTCGTTGTCGAACGAGGAGGTCGGCGCGAGCAAATTCGGCTAACGCCTCCTGTCCAGCTTCTTTGTTCCCCTGAATAAAATAGAGAAGTTGCAGAGCGTCATTGGCCAGATCGTTGGCAAGGTTGTGGCTTATCCGCTGAAGAGAACTGACGGCGGTATCAAATCTGGCTTCGAAGTAGTTCAACTCGGCAATTCGATACAGAACTCGATCGCGATATTGTTCCGGCGCCATCGTGAGTAGCTGCCCGTACTCGCGATGCGCCCGGATGAGATCGTTGTGGGCGGTTTGAATCTCGCCGAGGCTCATCGTTGCCTCAACCGCCAGAATTCCGTTGTATGGCAACCTTCGTACCGTATCAAATGCCGCTGCTGCACCGTCGAGATCGAAGAAGCGGTTGAACCGAATCATCCCTATGCGGAAGAAGGCTTGCATGGCAATGTCTGTGTTCGGATAGTCCCGGGTGAGCCGATCATAGAGCGCCATCGCCCCCTGAAATGTCGGCTGGAATTCAGACACCCTGGTGTTTTCAGTGCTCCCCGGGCTCGATGCCGGCGTTCTGCCCGAGAGTTGGGCAAGCGTGTCATTCTCAGCGCTAAGCTCTTCAAGGGCCCTCGCGTATCCAAGACGCGCGAGCGGAAGAATGTCTTGTCGCTCATTTTTGTCCATAACCTCTCGAAATGCTTTTGCAGCCACCGCGTACGCACGTTCTTGTGCGGCCCGTTCACCAAACTGGAAGATTTCGTGACCGTTTGCCTTCGTCAAATGGTCAATACGTCGGTACTGCTCAAGGGCTGCATCAAATTCCTTCCCATCCATATAGAGCCAGGCGAGAAGGGAGAGGACCGGAATCTGTTCGGGTGTCTGTTGCACTTCCTTCTGAACAACCGCCAGTGCAGCCCGCCGCGCCTCTTCATGCCCAGTGTAGGACGACAGCCGTGCCTCCACGTATGTGACCTGCTGAGGATTTGATCGCACGAGCTTCACGTACTCGCTTGCTGCCAACTCATACTGATGAAGGGCGCCGTAGAGCGATGCAAGTTCTTCGAGGAAGACCAGCTGGTTTTTCGTGGCCTCCCGGCCTTCAAGATATATTTGAATCGCCCGTTCGTATTCCCTGTGATCGATGAGTTGAGCCGCAACCAGCCGATACAGATTCGCGTTCTGCCGATCTTTGCTGAAGATAACGTGCCAGACAGAATCTGCTGTTTGTGTCTTTCCCGCCAGCTCATAGAGCCCGCCAAGCCAGGAGAGCAGATTTTCATCCAGCGGTTTTGCGCGAAGTTGCTGCCGAACCAAATCCATTGCCTTGTCGTACTCTTTGAGCTCGGTATACGATCGGCGTAATCCGTCCAGAATAATGAAGCTGTCCGCGTTGCTCTCCAGCAGCGACTCGTAGATCGTCGCTGCTTTTTCCCACTCCCCCGCCTGCTCAAAGCTTTGTGCCAGCCGGAGCTTCGTTGAAAGGTCAACCTGCTGCGAGAACACGGGAACTCCGAATGACCACACACAGAATAGCGCGCACAACACCCGTCGCGCCGCGTGCACACTTTCTATGTTGAGAATTTTTCGTTGCGTCTTCGTCATGGAGCTTTCAACAACATATCAAAAAACCCCTGCTTAATCAAACCGGGAACATCCTGTCACCGTTTAACACTCAGAGCACACTGCAGTGTTCCGCGTTGTCGCGCATACATCCGCTTGGTTGCTTTGCCACATGAATTTGCGTAACTTTTTGTGTTGCCATGCTTAAACGCAAAAACATCGCGATCCTTGGATCAACCGGCTCGATCGGACAAAACAGCCTGGAGGTCATCAGGAATTTTCCTGATCATTTCGCTGCCACGTACCTGACGGCAAATACCAATATTGATCTGCTCGAGCAACAGATTCGGCTTTTTCATCCCCGCGGTGTTGTTGTGTTGGACGCGGGTTGTGCTGCCACTCTTCGGGGCCGCGTTGACAGTTCTGTTGAAGTCTTATGCGGGGAGGATGGATTGGTGCAAGCTGTGACGCGCGACGAGGTTGACATCGTCATAAGTTCACTCGTCGGGTTTGCGGGTCTAAAACCCACCATCGCGGCAATTCAACACCACAAACGCATCGCCCTGGCGAACAAAGAGACCCTTGTTGTCGCCGGGGGGTTGATTACATCGCTCGTGAAGGAATACGGCGTCGACCTTCTCCCTGTTGACAGTGAGCACAGCGCTATACTCCAATGTCTTGCTGGAGAAGATCGCTCTTTGGTGACACGGCTCATTCTCACGGCCTCGGGGGGACCGTTTCTCAACACCCCCTCCGAATTGTTTCCTACGCTTACCGTCGAGAACGCGCTGAGCCATCCCAACTGGAAGATGGGGAACAAGATCACCATCGACTCCGCAACCTTGATGAACAAAGGGCTTGAGGTTATCGAAGCGCACTGGCTGTTTGCCCTGCCAGCGGAAAGGATTCACGTTGTCATACATCCCCAGTCCATTATTCATTCCATGGTTGAGTTTGTCGACGGATCCATCAAAGCTCAACTCGGCCTGCCGGACATGAAGCTACCCATTCAATATGCCCTTTCGTACCCTGAGCGTTGGCCAATGAACGGGGCAAGAGTTGATTTCCCTGCCCTGCGGTCAATGACATTCTTCGAGCCCGATCGGGCGAAGTTTCGCTGCCTTGATCTTGCCTACGATGCTCTCTCTCTCGGCGGAACCGCTCCCACCATTCTGAACGCCGCAAATGAAATGGCCGTCAGCGCTTTTTTGCAGCACCGCATATCATTTGAAAAAATACCGGTTGCTATTGAGCGCGCTCTTTCGCTGCACAAGACTCGCCCAAACCCGGATTTGCAGGATATCATTGAAGCTGATCGTCAGGTTCGGGCATTTGTGGGAACTCTTTTATAGGAAATTCCGTATTACTTTGGGGGATCGCCCTCCGGAACGCTTTCGTTTTCGCCGTCACGTGAGATCTCAATGGATTTTCTGCCAACAACATTCTACTTCCTTCTTACAATAGGCGTTCTCGTGCTTGTGCATGAGCTGGGACATTTTCTTGCCGCCAAGCTTTTTGGCATGCGTGTGGACCGCTTCAGCATTGGTTTTCCACCCCGCGCCTTTGGGAAAAAAATTGGAGATACAGATTACTGTGTCTCGTGGATTCCCCTCGGCGGATATGTAAAAATCGCCGGAATGGTCGACGAAAGTTTCGACACGGATTTCATCAATGAGGACCCTAAACCTTGGGAGTTTCGCTCGAAACCAATCTGGCAGCGACTGATTGTCATCTGCGCCGGCGTTGCCATGAACATTTTCCTCGCAGTTGTTATCTTTTGGGGAATCATCTACTACCAAGGTAAGACTGTACGACCGGTAACCGAAGTGGGGTACGTGGAGGCTGAGAGTCCTGCAGCAAAAGCGGGCTTTCAACTAGGAGATATCATCAGCAGTGTGAATGGCAGAGCGGTGGCTCATTGGGAAGATGTTGAAAACTTTGTCTACACAGACGCTCTGGCGGGAAGTCTGACGCTGAACATCAGGCGCGGCAACGAGCCGATGACGATCACGATGACGCAACCCCTCGTCTCCGCAATTCTCGAAGACCGTTTTGGTTTATCTCCCCCGGGAATGGCCCCGTACATCGCAAGCGTCGAGCCCGGAAAGCCCGCTGAAAAAGCCGGCCTTAAACCCGGCGACGTAATCGTCAGCGTGAATGGAGAAACCGTTTCTTACCAGTCCTTGCAGGAAAGGGTCAAACAAAGTTCGGCAAAAGAGGTCACCATTCGGTGGAAACGGAATGAGACCATCCAGGAGGCACGGATTACACCTACCGCTGATGGAAAGATCGGCGTGAGTTTTTCTCGGGTGTACACCGGACCGGTTGAACAGATTCACTACTCTTTGCTTGCCTCGTTGCCCGAGGGGATCTCTGACGCCTGGAATATGAGCTGGATGAATCTCAAAAGCATTTACCAGATCCTTGTTGGACGAGTATCATTCTCCAAGTCCGTCGCGGGCCCCATTATGATTGCTAAGATGGCAACTCGTTCAGCAGAAGTGGGTATCATAAGCTTTTTGGGTTTCATGGCGTTGCTCAGTATGAACCTCGCGATTCTCAACCTTTTTCCGTTTCCTGCACTCGACGGCGGTCACGCCGTGTTTCTGGTCTACGAAGGAATTTTCCGCCGTGAGATACCGGCGAAGGTGAAAATTGCCATCCAGCAGGTCGGATTCGTCCTGTTGCTTGTGTTTATGGCCTTCGTTCTGTATAATGACATCATTCGATTCTAGTCTCTCCGCGTGTGACTTTTGTCACCCCTACTCAAGACGTTGTGGCTTAGTTTTTCAGTAAACTATCTTATTCAACAAGGAGGGATCTTTATGAAAAAAGTTCTGTTGGCCGATGGGGCGGGTTTCTTCCGTTTCTGCACGGTGCTTGCCGCGTTGGGAACGTGGTTATTCCTCGCTCCCTCCTCCTTCGCCCAAACAAATACCTATACGCTACAGTTCATGGGTCTCCCGACGGGGAGTATTGAATTGACTCAATACATCGGCCTCGATGGAAAACTCAAGCCCGATGTTGGGGGGCAAACTCTCCGCATAACGGTTACACCACCGTTAGCTCAGCCAAAATCGGTAGTGCTGACTGTTGTTGTTGCTGGATCGGGCTCATCGACAACGCAGTGCAACGCAGAGATTGCCAGGGCGACCACAAGAGCATTTCAAATCCCCGCCAATGTCGCGACGATGGATCTCGGCTCTGCTTCCTTCACTGGATCCTCCGCTATTGGTGTGCAGTCCTCATATACAAACCAACCTTGCATCGACGCCCTTAAAGACAAGATGACGAGCGGTGTTTTCTCGATCCCCGCAGGGATATACACCATCAGCGCAACTCTAATCGACGCCTCAACCCTCAGAGCGCTGAACGTGGGCGATCCAAACCAGCCGGCGGTAATTCAGATCTCAGGCGCCTCAACGAACGAAGCGATACTCAATCTTACATCTCCGCAGAACGGTGATCAGGTTCCGTCAACCGGAAGCGTGGTCTTCAGTTTTGACAATTCCATGCCTGGTCGTCTGCTAGCATTCGAGCATTCGTCCCTTACACAATCTCAGGAAGACGCGACGCGCGACCTCAATTCGCCGTTGAAGATGCTCGATGTTTCGGTGACTTCCATCGGCAGCAACCAGGTGCAAGCTGCCTATCCGGGCGTTGCTCTCCGCGGCTGGACAGCTGGAAAGAAATACTCCTGGTTGTTTCTTGGATCGGTTCAGGGCTCCACTGATGTGCGGCGCAGTGCGGTGTGGTCATTCACGGTGGTCTCGAACGATCCGATCCTTGCCCAACTCGCTGCGGCTCTTATGAGTTCTCCAGATCCTATCGGCTCAACGTACAACAACCTGGTCAATTCTGGGTACACGCTCGCGCCCCCAGGCTCCAACCCAATGTATCTGCAAGAGGGTGATAATGGGACGCCTCGAGCGATCGACGTTTCACAAGTGCTGACGTGGCTTGCTGATCTTGCGCGCCGCAACGTCCAAGTCAAAGCCGTCGTCACCCAATAACATCCTGGATGGAGGAATTTCCGATGAATCGTTCATTTGTTCTTGTGATTATCGTCATCGTCGCCGCTCTTCTCGCGGCACCGGCGTGGAATTTCCAGGACAAGAAGCCGATCGCAGCGTACATCATCAAGGTGGTGAAAGATGTTGAGCGGCGGTCGGGCCCGACGTCGGGCTGGAGCAAGGCGATGCTTCTCTCTGAGTTAAAAGCCGGCTATGAGGTCCGGACACAGGACAAATCGTTTGCAATGATCAAGTTCGCAGACGAGTCAAAGGTTTCCGTGCGCGAAAAATCTATCATCACAATTTCGGGAGAGGTTTCCGGTGGCAAGATCCTGAATCGTGACGTCTTCATTGAACGGGGGCGCGCTGTTTTCAACATCAAGAAGCAAGAGACAGAGCAGTTCCGCTTCACGTCGCCGATTTCCGTGGCCTCAATCCGCGGCACGGAAGGTGGAACGGGATTCGATCCTGGCACAACAACTTCAGACCTCACGCTCATCACGGGTGTTGCTGAGTTTACGAGCACGCGAACCGAATGTAAGCTCGTGGTGCACGCCGGCGAGACAGGCCTCATCGACAGCACGGGCTGCAGGGCCGATACGGCCTCACTGAGGGCGCTGCAGAACAACAATCCAAACTCCGGTGTGAATCAGGGCACCGCAGTAGATACTGTCGCCGGGTACCGGACCACAACAACGACAAGATTCTCTCTGAATACTTCTCTCAGCGGCACTTTGCAATCCGGTCAGGGGGCGGCGCTCAGGCTCTCTCTGGCGAACCCACCGGTCGATATCACCCAGGCAACCATGCGTTACCGAAACCAGGGTGAGACGTCGTTCAAGACGCTGACGTTGACAATGAGTGGTGTCAATCTCTCCGGCACAATACCCGGCACCGACATCAAGGCGGGTACGACAAAGATATTTGAGTACTACTTCTCGATGGCGGGCTCGGACGGGAAGACCTACTCGTTCCCGGAAACAACGCCCGAAGCAAACCCATACACGTTGCCGATAAAACCGAGGGTGGTGTATCTCAAAATCCCGATAACAACCCCCAACGGAGAGTTGCGTTTTCTGCAGATCTCGTACGAAGAATAATCCCAAGGAGGTCGCATTGCCGGTTTATTGCTTCTCGTAGTTGGTTTTAATACATTGACGGCAGGTCGGGAGACCTGCCGTCTGCTTTTCAATCAATCTGTCTGTTCGCCTTTCCTTGTCACCTTCTACTATCACAGGAGACCCCTCATGAATCGCTCTCTTGTTTCTCTTGTAGCCGTTGTTTGTATGATCTGTGCGGCTTCCCTCACGGCTCAAGCTCAAGTGAGTTCTGTCGTCCTGCGCGTGAATGCGCCTGTCGTGAGTCAAAACCAACCCTTGCCAATCAGCGTTGAGTTCACTCCCAGCGGCAATGTCGAGCGCGTCTTCCTCAGATATCGCGGGTTCGGGGAAAGTGAGTACCGGCAGCAAGAAATGCTCATGGCTGGCAATTCTGCAACAGCCACCCTCGCGGCTCAATACGTTATGCCCCCATACATTGAGTATTACATTCTGGTGGCGTTGTCAAGCGGCCGCTCCGAGACGTTTCCCATCGAAAATGCTGAGTCAACTCCCCTCAAGGCCACAGTGAAACCCGTTGATCCAAAATCCCTCGAAGTGCGCGTCCTCAGTCCTGAGCAAGGCGAGACCGTAGCGAACGAAGATCTTGTTATTGCCGTTTCACTCTTCTACGCCACAGACAACGTGAACAAGAAGGGGACGAAACTCTTCCTCAATGGAGTTGATGTCACGGCACAGGCAATATTCTCCGACGATGTTATCCTGTATTCACCCGCAACCTTCCCTCGCCCTTTGAGTCTTGGCGTTCAGTTTCTCCGCGTCGAGCTCTACGACAACAGCGGCGGGTTGTACCACACCATCGAATCAAACTTCAGCCTCTCAACAGCTGCTGCGATCGCTGCTGAAGAGTCAAGGATGCGTTTTGGGTTGAATGGTTCGGCAGAATTCCGAAACGAAGATGTTGGCGTTACAAAGAACACGTTTGTCCGCGGACAGTTACAGGCGGCCGGCACATTCAAATCCCTGAACTTTGGCTCGAATATCTTCATCACCAACGAGGAAAAATCCGACCGCCAGCCACAGGATCGCTTCATGGCGTACGGGGATCTCGATGTCCTCAAGGTTCAACTGGGTGATGCATTCCCGAAATTCCCGACGAACATCGTCAGCGGTAAGAGAGTGCGGGGTGTTTCAGCAAACCTTCTGCTGAAGTTCTTCAACGTCGACTTTGCCTACGGCGAAACGATGCGTAGTATTGATGGATTTGTCGTCGATACATTAAAATATGCCGACACCACTGCGGCCAAATCCCGACCTGCAAACACCGTCCAGCAACCCGGATATCCGCTGCGATACTTGACCTTCCAGTCTGGCACGTTCTCCCGCAGCTTCATGGCTATCAGGCCGAGCTTTGGGTCGGGAGAAAACTTTCAGTTCGGTCTTACATATATGAATTCCAAAGACAAGGTCGAGTCAATCAAATATGGCCTTACACCCCAGGAAAACCTCGTTGCCGGAACCGATCTGCTTATAGCGTTTGACGACCAGCGATTCCGCATCGACGGCCAGGCTTCGCTAAGCCTGACAAACCGCGACATCAGCACGGGGAACTTCACCGATGCAGACTACGCTCTCCTCGCCGGAACGAACGACCCAACCCTGACTCCATCTCAAAAGGCCGATCGACAGAAAACTTCTGATGACCTTAAGAAAATAGCCGACTTCGGCGGAAAATTCATCACGGTCAATGAAAACCTGTTCCCGCTCAACCCCGTTGGCAAGGGCCTTCCCGGTGTTGCCTATGATGGCACCCTCTCACTCAATTATTTCAACAACTACATCCGGGCGCAGTACTACCAACGCGGCGCGGCGTATCTTTCTTTTGGCAACGAGTTTCTCCAGGCAGATATCCAGGGGCTGGCGCTTTCAGACCGCATACGGCTGTTCCAGAACAGGGTTTTGCTGAGCCTTTCCTACGAAAAGCGAAAAGACAACACTGCCGAAACCAAGGTGGCCACCACGACCTACGGCAATATGAACGGATCGTTGACGATATTCCCCGCAGCCAACCTGCCGTCATTCACACTCGGTTATGGCGTCCTTTCGCGTTCAAGCGATGCGAGCTTGACCGATTCGCTTCAGAAGCTGTACGCTGCTGACGATCAGACAAGTCGGATTTCCCTTCAAATCAATTATGATTTTACACTCGGCGCGCGCCACAACCTTTCTCTGGGTGCAAACCTGTCCGACAAGAAGGACAATCTCCCCGTCAACCTCAACCGGGGCGAGCAAAAGAACAACAGCTATTTCGGATCACTCACGACCTTTTTCCGGATTCCGCTGCAGACAACGATTTCATTCAACACCAACATGACACAGAGTTCTGCCTTGATCTCTTCACCTCTTGCAGGGATTCCCTTGCAGGACTTCAAGCTCACCTCTTTTTCGCTCAACGCCCAGTACCGCTTGCTTGAGGACAAACTGCGTCTCGCCTCAACGGTGAGCAATTCGTCTGGCGATCTTAAGCGGACGCTTGTGCAGGTTGGCGCCGATTACTCCATCACGAACAATCACGCGCTGGCGTTTGAGTATGATTACATCAACAACACTGGCTACAAAAACGACAGCATCATGAGCCTGATCTATCGGTTCAACTTCTAAGTCTGACATCTGAAAGGCGTTCAATGGCCTCCTCCACGTTTAAGAAGAAGGCCCTGACATGGCTTGTCAGGGTTGGAATCGGGCTGGGGATTGGAATTCTTGTTGCGCTCATCCGACTGTGGGATCCGGGCTTTATCCAAAGCGTCGATCACCTCTCAACCGATTACCGATATCAACAGCGGCATGATCGTTTGAAGGCAAGCGGCGAGCTCTGGGATGCGAAGAAGCTTGCTAATGTCGTGATCATTGGCATAGGAGAGGACGACATGAAGTCCCTCCCCGAATCGTTCCCCTTTCCCCGCTCCTACTACGCACACATTATTGAAAACCTTGAACGTTCCGGAGTAAGGGCGATCGGACTCGATGTCACTTTTGAGTCGAAGCGCGATAGCGCATCAGATGCCGCGTTTGACGCCGTGCTGAAGAAATACAACAATATCGTTCTCGCGGCGAAATACGAAGAGTCGACGGGGGGCGGAAAATATCGCTTGAGTACGCTCGAGCGGTCCTACAGCAACATTTTCTATCAACCGGGCAGGCGTGTTGGCATCGTCAGCATTGCCGGCAAGGATCGCGATGATGTCGCGCGACGGTACCTCCCCATGATCTATGTTGGCAATTTCCTTACCCCAACGTTTGGTTTCGCTCTTCTGAATTCCATTTTTGGCCTTAGCGATACCGCTGTCGTAGAGCTGCGCGATAGGAACTTTGTTCTCGCAGATCGGTTAATCCCACGTTACGATGGGCGCTCGTTCTTGCTTAACTACTATGGCCCTAGCAATACGTTCCGCTACATTAAATTCACTGAGGTCATAGACGATTCTACATTCAAAACAAAAGAAGAACTCGAGTACGACACAAACATCGACCAGTTTGACAGCGATCCAGAACTCCAGGTTTCATTAAAGGACAAGATTGTTCTGATCGGCTCAACAATGCCGGAAGAGCGAGACTTTCACTCGACCCCATTGCTCAACATCGACGGGATGACGTCTATGAATGGAGTGGAAATTCACGCCACCGCCATTCAGAACATCCTCGATCAGTCCTACATCCAGAGGGCAGAGCCCACGCTGGAATTTGCCCTGATTATTATCCTCGCACTCGTAGTGACACTCATTCTCATGCCTCTCCGGACTATCAAGATCCGATACGTGGTAGTACTTGAGCTTGCCTCGGTGTTCGTCGTTGCGCTTTTCATTTTCGGCGTCTTCGAAATTGCGGTCCGCTCGTTCACAAACAACAGCACCTTGATCAACATTGTCTATCCCTCGCTTGCGGTAGTACTTGCCTACGTTGGCGCGGCTGTATACCAGTACCTTGCCGAACGACAACAGAAGGCCCTTATCAAAAACGTCTTCAGCAAGTACATCAGTTCGGCGGTCGTCAACGAGTTGGTGGCAAACCCTGAAAAGGCAAAGCTCGGCGGCGACCGACGCGAACTCACCGTATTCTTTTCCGATATCGCAGGGTTCACAACGATCTCCGAGCAATTCCATACGAGGCCCGAAGGGCTAGTTGAATTGCTGAATGAGTATCTCGATGAAATGACCGGCATCGTTCTTAAACACGAGGGGACGCTCGATAAATACGAAGGTGACGCAATCATGGCGTTTTGGGGAGCACCGATCACCCAGAAGGATCACGCTCTCCGCACCTGTCTTGCCTCACTCGAAATGCAGAAGAGACTCGCAGTGATGCGCCCGAAATGGAAGAAAGAGGGTCGCCCTGGCCTTGAAGTTCGCATCGGCATCAATACCGGCGTTATGATTGTGGGCAACATGGGTGGAAAAGATCGGTTCGACTACACCGTTATTGGCGACAGCGTAAACCTCGCCTCCCGGCTTGAAGGGGCCAACAAGCAGTACGGATCAAACATCATGATCAGCGACTTCACGTATCAGCATGTAAAGGGACAGGTCCTGGTGCGCGAGCTTGACCTCATCCAGGTGAAGGGCAAAACCGAGCCGGTGAAGGTGTGGGAGCTTCTCGGGGCTTCAGACACGCCGATGTCAGACAACCAGAAGCAGTCCCTCGAAATTTATCACGAGGGCCTTCGCCTGTACCGCGAGCGAAGCTGGCAAGAAGCCATCGCCTATTTCCAACAGGCCAAACAGCTCGACCCCACTTGCCATGTAGCAGACATTTATGAGCAGCGGGCAAACCTCTACCAAATCAATCCCCCACCGGCAGGATGGAACGGCGTTTTTGTGATGACGACAAAGTAGAGGGGACACAGAACAACTTTCAGAGTGGAGCCGGGAATCGGATGGTTTCCGGCTTCATTGTTTCTATGGACATCTCGAATGAACCCTCACGCCGTCGGTTTGAAGAGGTCGACGAACTGCTCGCCTTCGTTTCAATCTACGATGATCATCGCCGTATGCGAGCGTTGGAGGGGGGGTGCGGCTTGGGCGCTCTCTCCATCGAGATGGCAAAGCTCGGGGCCCGAAAGGTCTACGCCATTGAACAAAAAGTCCCTTCTGGCCGAGCTGGTTGTACGTGTGAACTTTGAGAAAAGGAAATGAAGTCTCGTTTCGATTTCGGCGCACAGCGCGGGGTGCAGAATGCTCGTTCCGCTGGGCTGGTTAGGTAATATTGCGCCTCTATTGCGCCGACACTCTACCGTACTGATCACTTTGAAGCATAAACCGAATTGAAATGCGGTGGGTGTTCCCGAGTAATTCGTCTGCCGCGAACCGCGCAAATGAGTAGTCGACATCCAGCATACGAAGGTGGAGACCGGCCCCCACACTCATCTGCTTGACATCGTTATACCCTACCCGCAGAGCAACAGTGCTCTTGTAATCGAACTCCAATCCCGCGTGCGGATCAAAGCTCACCGGCCCTACACTTGCAATCGACGCAAAATGTCTGTTTTCGAAACGCACATCGACGTCGGCAGCGGGCGTGAGGCGCCCGCCCAGAATGTCGATCGAATAGGCGGCACCGAGCTTCAATGTTGGAGACACAAGTTCATTTCGGCCAGTGCTCCATGCAACGAGCGTAGTAGTAACGTCCTGAGCGTTGAGCCCCAAAGAGAGGTTCGCCATGGGCGAATAGACGGCACCAACATCAAACCCTATGCCCGTGGCCGATTGATCGGCGAGGGTTCGCCGAATCAGCTTGATGTTCGCACCATAGACTAACCCCGATGACGACCGCTTCGCATAGGTAAAGTACAGGGCCCAATCCGTTGAGTTGAAGTACGTGATTTTGTCATAATCCAATTGGTCCGCGTTGTCGAACACCCCGTTGCCGTTGTTGTCTACCCAGGCATTGCGCGTGTCGGGGATTCCATCAACCCCAAGCCGCAGCACGCTCAATCCCAAGCTGGCATCCGGACCGTAGGGAATCGCCACACCCGCAAAATCGTAGTTGATGAGGCTGCCGAATCGCTCTTCGTGCATGACGATTGCTTCGGGGTAATCGATACGCGCAAGAGCTCCGGGATTCCAATATCCGGCTGTCGCGTCATTCACAAGGGCAACGTGCGCTCCACCCATCCCGAGAGCTCGCCCCCCAACGCCAATGGCCATAAATTCCCCGGCATATTTCGCAACAGTTTGTGCTGTCACCGATGAGGCCAGGAACACCAAAAATACTACCGCTTGTCGACGCGCCCACATGTCTGCCACACTTATTGTGAGTAGGAAGGACATAAACGAAAAACCGAATCCACCCTAACGCAATGAATTCGGCCTGCATGCATTGTTAGAGTGACTCACCGTGCTAATGTTTCATAGTGGTACAGGCTCTAACAATGATCTATAGTCTCTTGTCCTTTCTGATACCAAGATACGGGAAATTTGAAGTGATTGTCAAGCATGCGCTCGTTGCACACTTTTCAGCAGAAACTGTATTGATTTTCCGATCAAAATCTCCTATGCTCTGTCTGTTTGTGGGGTTGACTCTGCGGGGACGGCAAACTCTTTCCCGAAATACTCTATCGCGGTACGCGTGGGCACCTCTTACGATCCTCACTTTTTTGTTCTTTACTCAGCACAACATAGTCGTTGTGGACAGTTTATCGAAAGAGCCGATTTCCGTGTCGTCACGAAAGACGATCTCTTTGCCTGGTCACGCGATACTGCGTCAACTGGCGCGGTGCAACCCCTGCCGTTGCACTGCGATCGTTGCTCTGAAGATGTACCGGCGACACACCTTCGTATCATCAAAGACGTCTATCCTGTCGCGCGCACGATTGTTCCCGAGGTCGAAATCAAGCACTTTAATGCAAATGATTGGATCCTGAAAGTAAGAAAGGATTTATAGGGAGGCGCGCTTATGCCGAACAACGTTTACAAACACATCGAACTGACGGGAACTTCCAGCATCTCTATTGAGGATGCTGTCCAAAGCGCAATTGCACGCGCATCGAAAAACGTCCGCAACATGTGATAGGTGGAGATTGTAGAAACCCGCGGGCACATTGGAGGGTGGAAAAGTTGTTCAGGGGCAGGTAACGATTAAGGCGGGTTTTACGCCGGAAGAATAGCAGCCTTCAGAACGAATGCTTCCTGCGCTTGAAAAGCTCGGTTTGATTGCCGGGCTTTTTTGTCAAAGATTATATTGGTCGGGTCGACGTCCTGTAAGCAGGTCGTTATATTGATTGATCTTTTTCTTGTCAGCATCTTTCAGGTCAATTTCCACCACTGCAACACCCTCTTCTTCCCTTCCCAAGCGTACAAGCACTTCTCCCCTCGATGAAACGATTTCACTTGTTCCGATAAATTGGACGTCGACCTCCCCGCGGTTTTCGCGGCCTACTCTGTCGGCGGTGGCGGCAAACACTTTGTTTTCCAGGCATCGCGTTACCATTCCATCGGGGCAGTACGGCAGGACGAGATTCGATGGATGAGCAATCAACTGTGCCCCCTTGAGCGCAAGTGACCGCGCGGCCTCCGGATACATCCAATCAAAGCAGATCATGAGGCCAACTCTTCCAAAGGGCAGCTCGAACACCGGAAAACCAAGGTTCCCCGGTTTGAAAAAGAGATTTTCCCGGTCGAACAGGTGGACCTTCCGATAGACTCCGAGAAGCCCCGATGGCCCAACGAGTGCTGCAGAATTGTATATCCGGTCGGCTCGTTCAGCGAACCCATAAGCAACGTAGCAGGAGTTTCGTTGAGCAAACCCCGTCATCGCGCGGAAGGTGGCTCCGTCAGACTTTTCGGCTAAACGATCAACTTCGTCCGGCGTCGCAAAGTTATACCCCGTGTTGAAGAGCTCGGGCAGAACATACAGATCTGCCGGTACTTCACGCATCTGCTCTGTCGCAGTGTGAATGTTGACTTCGTTCTTGCCGAATGATGGTTTCGTTTGGATAATTGCCAGTCGCATTGCTGTTTCTCTTTCTTCCGATGCCCACCTTACCGTTGAGCTTCACCGGCTTCCTGGTTTGCCATATCGCCGTTCGATCGTTCCTTGGATCGCTTCTCCAATTTTCTTCTGAACGGCGGGATTCATGAGAAGATTGTAGCTTTCTTTGTTGTCGCCAATCTCGAGGAGCACGCGCACTGGACAGTGGTTCACGGTTTCGTCGAGGCTATAGAAGCTGAGTTTTCCGGTATTCTTGCACCGATAATCGTTCCGGTTCGGCGAGCTGTCCCCCAGCACTCCCCCGTTCTCCAGTCCGCTTGCCCTACAGACCTCTTCCACAAGTTCCCTGGCCAAGTCTCTGTTGACGCCCTCTTGTTCGTCGCCTTCATGCACATATCCCCAGCATGCATTTCGTTTTGTTGCCCCGTTGTTGTGTATCGCAACAAATATTTTGGGCTTCAGATTATTTGACTCTCTGATTTCGTAGGTATAACCGGAGATTCGCCCAACCGAGTCTGTCGCCGAGGAATGGTCAATCTTGGTGTTGCTTCCCTCCCGGGCATGATGGAGGCCCTCAACGTTGTAGCTCCACACCTTATGAACCCTTGCAACGCTCGTCGACGCAGCCATCGCCGCTTCAACGATTGCATTACATACCAGCGCTTCGTTGAAGTTAACGCCGGTGTCATTTTGATGCGAGGGTTGGTAGACAATAACCAGCTCTTCTTGCGCGTTTCCACTGCCGAGTTGTCTACTCGCGCCGCAAGCCGAAAAGAGCAGGGGCGCAAGAAGAAGCAAAAACCACGCGGCAATCGCCGAGAGACCCTTCGTGCCGAACCTGCATGTCCTGCATTTCATTCATTGTTCCTTTTGTGGGTTGCGCTGTTCAAAGTCTAATGCGAATGGTGGTGCCGCCACCGGCGGCATATACCGTTCCCAACGCCAACAGGACTAGCGTGCACCATAGCATCGTTGCGATCGCCGCTGCCCTCGCCTTGCTCATTCCTGTAACAACATGAATCCCGAGTGACAACACAACAATATACCAAACGAGAAAGACACTTGTACTGTGAAGAATTACTGACAAATAGAGATTCGGATCGTCGACGCAAAGAAGCAAAATATCAAGGCCTACCGGGAAGCGTCCGCGCAGCGGAGTGGGGTGATCGCCGAGGATGGGCGTCCGAAGAAGCAGAAAGTTTACCCCCTCGCCGAGAAGAAAAATTGCACCACAGTGAATATTCAACGAGTACAGTGTTTTGAAACTGGTCGAGCGGGCATCTTGGTCACCCACAATCAAGTTCAACAGATAGATAATTGCGGTCGTTCCCCATGAAACAATTCCAACTATCAAAGGTGAAGTCAAAGCGGGACCCAAGAGACTTGTCCATTTGAGGCCCTGCGAGAGGTCGCTCCAACAGCCGCCGAGCCAAACGAGGAGGAAGAACCCGACAATGATTAGCAAAACGGCCGTACGCCAGACTGGCTTCACGCGAATATCTCCGAAAGCCTCGCTTGGCACGGCGAAAACATTTATGAATGCATTCATCGACACTCCTCCGCGTCAAACTTATGCCAAACGCTAGGATCCCGGGTTTTCACTTCTGCGCTAGACTTAGTGGCGTGAGAATCAAGCTGAGAGCAACAATAGAACTCCCGCGCATCGCGGTCATTACACCAACTGTTTCCTTGCCTGTTTTCCAGAGCGCCATTTCAAATTTTAGCGTGAAGATGATCGCGTTTTTCTCTTTTGTGGTGATAACGGGCGGCTTTCCAGTGATCAGGGCGAAGTGATTGAGAAGCGTATCTCGCATAGCGCTAGTTGCTTGTTCGAATCCTATGTTAATCATCCGCGGCTGTTTCGACTTAGGATCAACTTGGATCATAGTCTTTGCCGAAGCACCAAAGAAGCTCGAATTGTACACCATCGTGCTGTCTGTGCTGCTCGTCTCTCTCCACTTGTTGTTGCAGAGACTCTGAATTTCACTTGTCCTCATCTCCCATCGAATTTCGTTGAGCACTGGAAAGTTTGGGTCTCCCCCAAGCATCTGTGCTACGACTATTATTGGAAACAACGTTGTCGATACTAAACCACACAGACCCAACAGTCTAATCATGATGTGTTTTTTCTCCTTTCGTTACAGGTGGGGCCATGGCGAACTTCACCACGGCCCCTGTTTTGTTCCGTCGCCGACAGCTAAAACGGCAACAACCTCTGAATTGCGCTCCAATTCACCTCGGCGCACAATCTAAAGAGCCAGAGGTTAACACAACAGCTTTGGTAAATATCACCACTTGCATCCAGCACTGTGGTGCACTGGAAGAGGCCGCTGCCATGAGCGGCCTTCATTTCGAGGTCGTCAAGGACTCTCGCAACTGCTTGATATTGATTGGTGGCTCCGATTGTTGTTATCTGGCCGTGTGCTTGTTTATCGCTTAAGGTCGGCAGCGTTTGGGGCCGCAGAGAAATGCCAACCACAATCAATGTCGCAACGATGAATGTTTTCATGGCTATCTCCTTCAAGACTATTCTTGCACTTAGTTATCTATTTGCCCGCTGCGGCCCGCCTGCCAACAATGAGTGTGGCTCCGCACCCGGGGGCCGGCCAGGCGCTTTACCCTCGCTCACAATCAACAGACCAGCGAGCAATTTTGTACTTTCTATCGAAGATTTCATTCGCACGGAGATCGGTTTTCTCCGAACACGAGTGTTTCTCCCGTCCAAATTTTGCCGAGGGCACGGCGATGGATTTTCATCCGTCCAATCGCCGGGTCGCGCACGACAAAGAATCCAGCGCTGTCCACACTATCGGCCACCACAAAGTGCCGGTTCTCCACAAAGAGGATCACGGGAAACCGGCTTCTGCAAAGAGCGTCCAGGTCTAGCCTCCAGCCCTCCGCCCGTAATCCACTTTGTTCTGCAAGCCCTTTGAGTGATTGCATGCTCCATCCACCATAAGAAGTATCACTGCGTTTTTCCAATTCACCGAGCTGCACTTTCTTCCCGTGAGCATCGAGAATCATTTTCAGCGCCGCCGGACCACAGGTGTTGCTCTTGTCCTGCATGATCACCCCCTCTATTCCCAAATACGATCCACCCCGCTCGTGAGCGGCGATCTCGTAACCGCTTCTCGGGTCAGAGAATCTTACCGCTACGGCAAGGGCAAACCCCGCCACTAAAAACACCACAACACAAATGGTGATAACTGTTTTAATTTGTACGAGGAACATGTATAGCTACTTTCGGATCTTTTCAGTGTTTTCTGCTGCTGTCAACGGACCTTTGGCCACCAGTGCAGACAACCGACGGAAGAGCTCCGTCCTCGGCTGTTCGCCTACTCCGACCCATTCTATTCTCTGATTCTCGTTCACCAGGAAAATGGCCGGCACCTCCGAAACGCCGAACAGTTTCCCCACAATCCCCTTTTCATCGACGTGGACTTTTGTCCTGACGTCATGCGTTCGGACAAATGATTCGGCTTTTTGCTTATCATTAAGTGCAATGGCAACGAAACCAACATCCGATCCGAAACGTCTCTCCGCCTCGTTGAAAATTGGGATTTCGTTCTGACAGTGCGGACAGTCAACGCTGAAGAAAAGAATCGCGGCCCGCTTTTCACTGATGCCTGCGAGTAACGCACCTCCCGGGTCAACACCATTCAACCCCGCAGTAGGAATTGAATCGCCTGCACGAAGCATCCGCAAATTTGTCGATCGCTGCAGCACAACAAGAAAGAACGCGGGAACGGCGAGGAGCGCCACCAAACCCACGGTCGCAAGGGTCTTCCGAATGAGGGATTCTCGATATGATTGATCTGTCGGTGCCGCCGGAGAAGAAGCATCCATCGTCTGCCTCGCAATGCGGGTGACGCGTGGTAAGAACGCTCTGAGGGTAAGTGGTGCGGGGTGCTCGCCGCAATCTACAGAATTCCAAACCTCATGTCAAGTATTTTTGCGGAAGAGATCGGGGTTTTTGCGGAAAATCTCTTGGCCGGAAAAGGCCAACGCGAAATTAGACAAACCCGATGTTTCTTGGAAACGCGGAAAATGATTTATTCGATGGGTTCAGCGCCGAGTTCGCGGCGAAGCGCAAGGATCACCGGGTGTTCAGACCCAGAACCACCTCCCGGTGTGTGTGTCTGGTGTGTTGGCGGTAGTGTTGAAATTTCTAGTCTGACTGTCGCTGCCGGTGTAGCGGCATTATGCTCTGACGGCACGTGCAACACTGGTTCTATACGAAGCTTCAGGCCTGTCACCCTGTAGAAGGAATCGACAAGAAAGTCCTTGTGACGTTTCAACGACGAGAAGTGGTAATCGTCCGGGCATGCAATACGAAGTACTCCATCGGTTACATCAAGGATGTTGCTCTCTCCTAGAATTGTCCCGATGCCAATTTTTGTCTTCCGCACGTCGCTCACCCATTGTTGCCACTGCTCGTACGCTTCCTCCACGGTAACCCTTTTCATCGGCTCAACCATCCTCGGCGGTTCGGTTGCCTGCATGGGGGTGGCCGGACTGCTGGGCAATGGTACGGACGTTATCGTTGTGCTTTGGGCCGAGAATGGCTGTTGGGGTTCCTCGAGTGGGGCCGAGGTTGTTACGCTTGCGGATACGTTTCGCAGTCTTCCAGCGTTGACTTGACCAACAACCTTTAGTTCTGTGGAAGGTTGACTTGCTGGCGCCACCCGGAGCCCTGGTCCGCGACTGTCATTGTTGATGCCGCTACTGTTAAGTTTTTTTTTCAGTTCATCAATCTGACCCAATAGGGTGTCGATCTGCACGGAACGCTCAAGCTTGATCATTTGCAGTAATCCTGCTTCCAGCTTAAACCTGGGTTGCGGTGACCAGCGAATCGACTGCTCCAAATCATTTACCAGCTTAATCAGGCGTAGAATATCGTTTTGACGAAACTGCTTTGCTTCTTCCTGATACCGTTTTCGGTATGGTTCAGAAGCTTCCACAAGTTCCGTCGATTCGGTTGTCAGGACAACAAGCACATTTCTCAGGTGTTCTGACAATCCACCGAGAAATTCGCGGAGGTCGTACCCGCTCTTGACAACCTCGTCTACGAGTTCCAGTCCACCCTTTACGTCTTGCGTTTTGATGAGGTCTGTAACGCGGAAGTACAGTTCTTGATCGACCGCGTTGAGCACTTTCAGGACGTCTGCCGCCGTGATTTCACTGCCACAAAAAGCCCGAATTTGATCAAAAATGCTCTGCGCATCGCGGAGCGCCCCATCGGCTTTCTTGGCAACAATCATCAATGCCTCTTCATCGATTTTCACCTTCTCCTCTTTCGCGATCGCACGAAGGTTGCCTGTGATTTCCTCGATGGATATTCTCCGGAAATCAAACCGCTGACATCGGGAGAGGATGGTCATCGGAATCTTATGCACTTCGGTTGTCGCAAAGATGAAGATGACATGCTCGGGCGGCTCTTCGAGCGTTTTGAGAAGTGCGTTAAATGCCTCTTTCGTGAGCATGTGCACTTCATCGATAATGTACACCTTGTATTTTCCGCGGGTGGGTGTGTAGCGAACCGACTCTCGAAGGTTGCGAATTTCTTCAACCCCGCGGTTGGATGCTCCGTCTATTTCGATGACATCGAGACTTCGACCGGCGGTGATCTCTTTGCAAATTTCGCACTCGTTATCCGGGTTGGTATCCTTCGGCGACGAACAGTTGATAGCCTTTGCGAGGATGCGTGCGGTTGTAGTCTTGCCTGTGCCACGAGCACCACTAAAAAGGTACGCGTGCGCCAACCGCTTCGATGTGATCGCATTGCGCAGGGTATTCGTGACGTGCGACTGGCCGACGACATCTTCAAACACCAGCGGACGCCATTTACGGGCTGTAACCTGGTAGGACATGCTGACTCGAAAGTAAGAAGTAAACTGCAAAAATCAAACTGGTGCCCTGCGGGGGCGCCCATTACTTATAAGGAGCGTTTCGTTTTCTTCTCGAACACAATGGCTGCAGCTTCTTCGATGGTCTCTACCGGAATGATCTTCAGCCCTTCCTTTACCTTCTCCTGGATTTCGCTAAGATCTTTCATGTTCTCCTTCGGTATGATCACCGTTTTGATTCCACTGCGTTGCGCGGCGAGGAGTTTTTCATTTAATCCACCGATGGGCAATACGTTGCCCCGAAGCGTAATCTCGCCCGTCATCGCAATGTCATTGCGCGCCGGTCGGTTGCTTGCAGCCGAGATCATGGCCATCGCCATCGTCACACCCGCAGAGGGTCCGTCCTTTGGAATGGCCCCCTCCGGGAGGTGAATGTGAATTTCTTTCCCTTTAGTGAACTCTGGGTTTATGCCAAACCGTTTCGCATTCGAACGGATGTAGCTTAATGCCGCCTGCGCCGATTCTTTCATGACCTCGCCAAGCTGACCCGTGAGCGTAAGCTTTTGAGTCCCCGTCATAATTGTGACGTCCACGTTCAGGATGTCTCCGCCGACACTTGTCCACGCCAACCCCGTCACCGAGCCAACCCGACGCTCTCGCTCAGCTTCTTTCTTCCGGAACTTCGGCACGCCAAGATACTGCTCGATTTTCTCCGGCGTGATCGTCATGCCGCCCGGGATTTTCTTCTTTTTCGGCGCACCGTTTTTTCTCCGCGCAAGCACAATTTCTTTTGCAGCTTTCCGGCAAACCGATGCTACTTCCCGCTCAAGGTTCCGGACACCAGCCTCCCTGGTGTATTCGTTGATGATCTTGTCTATAGCAGCGTCAGTGAACCGCACCTCTTTCTCGGGGAGACCGTGTGCCTTCAGCTGTTTTGGTATGATGTGCCTCTTTCCTATTTCCCGTTTGTCGTAATCCAGATAGCCCGGTAACTCAATAATTTCCATGCGGTCCTGAAGCGGCAGGGGAATTGCATACTGCACGTTTGCCGTCGTAATGAACATCACTTTGGAAAGGTCGTAATCGACATCAAGGTAGTGATCCGTGAAGGTGTTGTTCTGCTCGGAGTCAAGAACTTCAAGCAGCGCGGCGGATGGATCTCCACGGAAATCCATGCTCATCTTATCAACCTCATCCATGAGGAGGACGGGGTTAACGACACCGGCTCGTTTCATCGACTGAATGATCTTGCCCGGCATGGAACCGATATACGTCCGCCGATGACCGCGAATCTCAGCCTCATCTCGGACACCGCCGAGCGAAATGCGAACGAACTTGCGACCAAGCGCCCGGGCAATCGACTTCGCTAGCGAGGTTTTCCCAACGCCTGGAGGACCCACAAAACAAAGGATCTGGCCCTTCATTTCTTTGACAAGGTTGAGAACCGCGATATGCTCGAGGATTCGGTCTTTCGGCTTTTCGAGCCCGAAGTGGTCATCGTTCAAAATCTTCTGCACATGCTCAATATCAAGGTTGTCTTTCGTTCTTTTTGCCCACGGAACAGCGATGAGCCAATCAAGGTAGTTACGCGTAACGGTGAACTCCGGAGACATCGGCGGCGTCTTTCTGAGTTTGTTGAACTCCTCCATCGCCTTGTCTTCAGCCTCTTTCGGCATCTTCGCCTTCTGAATCTGCTCCTTGAGTTTGATCAACTCCGGCGACGCGTCGTCTTCGCCGAGTTCGTCTTGCAGGATCCGTATTTGCTCCTGAATGAAGAACTTCCGTTGAGACTTCTGGATGTTGTCTTGAACTTTTGTGTCGATCTCGCGTTCAATCTTAAGGATGTCGATCTCTGTTGTCAGAATTTTCGACAGTTCATACAGCTGTTCCCGGAGGTGTTGCGTCTGAAGGATGCGCTGTTTCACATCCACGCTCTGGACCAGGTTCGCGGCAATATAATAGAGTTTCCGGGCGGGCTCTTTGATCCCGTCGAACGCCATCAACACTTCCGGTGGCACATTTCGGCTGAGTTTGACATATTCCTGAAAAAGAGTCGCTGCGTGCCTCACCAGGGCGTCAACGTCGTGTCCTGCCGGCGCCTCCGATTTATTGATAATGAGCTCCGCTTCGATAAATGCTGCGTTTGGCACATACTTCTTCACGGTCGCCTGGACAACCCCATCCACCAGAATCTTCATTAATCCGTTGGGGAGTTTCAGCATCTGAATGATCTTTGCAACGGTCCCCTGTTGGTAGATGTCGTCCACGGTTGGTTCGTCGATCGCGGCGCTCTTTTGCGCAACGAGAAAGATATTCTTTCCCCGTTCAAGGGCTTCATTCGCTGCCTTCAACGAGCTTTCCCGGCCAACCAGCACCGGAAAGATCATGTAGGGGAAAACCACAACATCTCTCAGCGGAAGTACCGGGAGGGTTGTTGGAATGTTGTCGATAGTCTCTATTGTCGTGTCGCTGAATTTTACCGGTGTCTCGCTCATAATCGTGTCTTTTGCTTCACTCTCGTCCCTAAAACAAAAAGAGTCCCGGGTGTCGGGACACTATCGTGTAGGGAAAATATACCCACAAATGGCAGGAGAAGCAAGGTGGTATCCATAGGCGTTTTTGCATTCCCCCGCCCAGGGTTCAAGTGTTGATTCGTCCTTCAATTTTCGTTATCGTGCACCGGACAAGCCACAATGTCTCCAAAAGAAGATTCCTCCCCGTCCATTTCGTTTGCAAGCGACCATTCGTTGCTTGTGGTTTTCGGCAACGGGGTTTCCCGCGACATTCATCACAATGTTCAAAGACTCTTCAAGCTTCTGCAGTCTAGACCCCCTGCTGGATTGCGTAACATCCACCCTGCGTACAATTCGGTTCTCGTTTCGTTCGATCCGCTTGTTGTACCGCCGAAAGAATTCGAATTGCATGTTACCTCTCTCCTTGATCTGCTCAATTCGGTCCTCCTTACCTCTCCGCGCTTGGTTCAGATCCCGGTATGCTATGACAGATCGCTTGCGCCCGATCTTGAATTTGTAGCAAGCCACACCGGGCTAGCCGTCGACGATGTTATTCAGCTCCACGCTTCGGTGGAATATCTTGTCTACTTCATTGGATTCACGCCGGGATTTCCGTATCTCGGCGAACTTCCGGACCGGCTTGCGACCCCGCGACTTGCAGCACCACGTTTGTGCGTGCCCGAGGGAAGCGTCGCGATCGGCGGAAGGCAGACCGGCATTTATTCTCTCCCGTCACCCGGCGGATGGCGGGTTATAGGACGGACACCTTTGAAGCTGTTCCGACCTCGGGAAAGTTTCCCGACGCTTCTGGAAATTGGTGATCAGGTTAGATTCAGACCCGTTTCGCTCCAAGAGTTCAATGACATGATGAAGAAAGCAAAATAGTCAGTGGAAAACCCATCACACCATATGGGGTCGCTGAACGTGCTTTCTCCTGGATTTTTGACAACCGTCCAGGATCTGGGCCGCGATCATTATGCCCATCTGGGTCTTTCCCCATCCGGCGCTGCCGATGCCGTGTCCCTGCGCCTTGGCAATCTCCTCGTTGGTAACCCACCCAATGCCGCGGCTCTTGAAATGACTCTTGTCGGGGCGACCATTGTATTCAACTCAGATTGCGCAATTGCCTTGGTGGGTTCGGACTTCGGGGCCACGCTCGACGGTTGCGCTGTTCCTCGTTGGCAGACAGTGTTTGTACAATCGAGACAAACTCTCCGCTGCGGATCTGCCGCTTCCGGTGCGCGGTGCTATCTTTGTGTTGGGGGTGGCATCCTGGCTGAGATAATTATGTCGAGTTCATCCACGCATCTCCAGATAGCCCTCGGTGGAAACCGGGGCGGGCCACTCAGATCGGGTGACACCTTCGAATTCAGCGGCAGTGGTCCTCATCGGGCTCTCACTGTGAAACCGTCGGTGCTTGAAGATCTCTTCACGGCGGGTCCTCTCCGCGTCACAGGGGGGCCACAAGTACATTTGTTCAGCGCCATGGAGCAATCTCTCTTTTCGTCCTCAATATATATAGTAGAAGAGGAATCAAACAGAATGGGGTTGCGGCTTTCCGGACCCCCACTCATTGAAACTATTCGCGAGGAGATGCTAACCGAGGGTATTTCTGTTGGCGCGATCCAGGTTCCGCCCAGCGGCAAACCAATCATCCTCTTTGTGGAACACCCAACGACAGGAGGCTACCCAAAGATCGCAAATGTCATTTCTGCTGACATGCATCGTGTTGGTCAGCTGCAGCCCAGAAACGACGTACGTTTCGAATTCGTTACGGTTAATGCGGCCATCTCCCTGCTCCATGAACGAGAAACCATCCTCAAGTCAGAGAACTGCTTGCAGCCGATATAGGGAGTATTGTGTACTCAGAACTCAGAACGATATCGCGGGAACAATGGAAAACGCTCATCGCTGCACAGCTTGGGTGGACGCTTGACGCAATGGATGTTATGTTCTATGCTTTTGCTCTTGGCGCAATTCAAAATGAATTTTCGCTCTCTTCGTCGCAAGCGGGTCTTTTGGCGTCTGTGACCCTTGTCGCATCTGCGCTTGGCGGCATTGGCTTTGGCGTTCTTGCTGATCATATGGGGCGCGCACGTTCTTTGATGTTCTCCATTTTGCTCTACTCGCTCTTCACATCTCTCACAGCAACCGCCGGATCTTTGTGGGAATTGGTTCTTTGGCGCGCGCTGGTTGGTCTGGGGATGGGTGGAGAATGGTCGGCCGGTTCGGTGCTGGTCTCCGAAACATGGCCATCAAAGCATCGTGCGAAGGCCATCGGATTCATGCAGGCTGGCTGGGCTGTTGGCTATATCTTGGCCGCCGTGCTCGCCGGCTTGATTCTGCCCCAATTCGGGTGGCGCGTTCTTTTCCTTCTTGGCATCCTGCCGGCGTTCTTCACACTGTGGATTCGCCGGAACATTCAAGAACCAGAGATCTGGAAGTCAAGACTCAACAACCCCCCGACTGCGCATGTGAAGATCTCTTTTGAGATACTTCGTCCTCCGCTTCTCAGTAAGACCCTGCTCGGTTCTTTGATCGCGATGGTTGTCCTGTTTGCGTACTGGGGTTTGTTCAGCTGGATGCCTTCGTTTCTCGCCCGCGCTGTCGATCAGGGGGGTGCAGGACTTGGAATTGTGAGGAGCTCTGCATGGATTATTCCCATGCAGGTGGGTGCGTTTTTCGGTTATGTGTCCTTTGGCTTTTTCGCAGATCGTTTCGGCCGACGACCGGTGTTTGCTTTGTTCCTTGCTTGCGCGGCAATCCTTGTGCCCGTGTATGGTCAATTAGTACGACACGAGGTCTTGCTTCTTGTGCTTGGTCCGTTGATTGGATTCTTCGGGCATGGGTACTTCAGCGTCTTTGGCGTGCTCCTGTCTGAACTCTTCCCCACTCATATTCGTGGAACGGCGCAGGGATTGGTGTATAATGTTGGCCGAGCATTCAGCGCCCTTGCTCCATATACTGTCGGGGCGCTCGCTGATGTCTATGGCATCGGTAGCGCACTGGCAATCACCTCTGCGTTTTTCCTGGCGGGTGCATTGATGATTTTCCTTCTTCCGGAAACGCTTGGTAAGGGGCTTCAATAACAACATTACATCTGAGCCACTCATGTCACCTGAAAGCAATTGTATTGACATCAACGCAGATGTTGGGGAGCGAACGGAGGCCCTTCTTGACGGCTCGGAGGAGCGACTCCTTCGGGTTGTCACGTCGGCCAATATCGCTTGCGGGGGCCACGCCGGGAATTCTGACTCAATGCGCTCGGTGGTAAGGTTGTGTCAATCTCTCGGGGTTTCTATCGGTGCCCACCCTGGTTATCCCGACAGACAAGGGTTTGGACGCTCAAGGCTCAATATGCCGTTGTCAGAGATCGAGGTTTCACTGGTAGAACAGATAAGCTCCCTCCTTGAAATCGCGTCTCTCTGCGGGGCAAACGTCCATCACGTGAAACCACATGGGGCCCTTTATAACGCGGCTGCAAGCGATAATGATCTCGCGGCTACAATCGCGCGAGCCACTGCTATCGTCGATCGCAACCTGATGCTGGTGGGACTCGCTGGTTCGCTGATGCTTGACGTATGGCGGGATTTCGGGTTTTCGGTTATTGCGGAGGCGTTTGCTGATCGACGCTACGAAGCCGATGGAACTCTACGCTCCAGGGGTCTTCCGGGTGCATTGATTGTCGATCCGCTTGAAGCTGCGGCGCAGGTATTGCTTATGGTAAAAGAGCGGGCCGTTGAGAGCTTTAACGGAAGCACTGTTCAACTCAGCGCACAAACAATTTGTATCCACGGTGACACGTCAAATGCCGCGCTTATCGCAGGTGCTGTTCGGCGGGCATTGGAGCGGTCTGGTGTTGTTTTAAGATCTTTCTAACCCATCGCTTCGTTCAAGAAACGAACAAGCGGCGTTGCTGCTTCGAACACTTCCGCTACATCGGTAATAAATTTCTCTCTGAAGCTTCTGGCCTCGCCCCATTCAACCCAGACAAAGAATTGTTTATGCTTGAGCCATTCGGCCATCGGGTGGTCTGGTTCGTACCCTTGCGGCACCCGCTGTAGCTTCTCTCCCTGGAGACGTTTGAAGGTCGTCTTGAATTGCTTCTGTTCAAGAACCGAAAGGAAGCGGTCGGGCTGACCAGCAATAGCTTTACGGATTTTCTTGAGCTGGTCGCCGTCGGGCATATAGACGCCACCACCGAGGAAAACCTCCCCTGGTTCGATGTGCAGATAGAATCCGGAGCCTTCAACGCCCTTCGGTTTCCCACGCAAAACAAAATGTGCTGCAACGTGGGTCTTGTAGGGCGTTTTGTCTTTGCTGAAGCGAACATCGCGATAGATGCGAAAGAGCGATTTCTTCGGATGGATGTCGAATTCCGGCGCAAACACCTCAAGATGAGGCTGAAGCGCGGCAATAAGAGATTGCATCGGAAGTTTGACGAGCGTCTCGTACTCTTCTTTGTGCCTCTCGAACCACAAGCGGTTGTTGTTCCGCTTCAGGCGTTTCATGAAATCAATTCCGTCGCGCGGAAACCCACCAAAGGGCGGGAAGAATTCCAGGTCAGAAAGAGGTATCTCTTTTCCTTTTGCCATTTCACCGTCCCTATCCCTTACCCTATTTTGTATTCCTTGTTGTCGATAGCCGCCCGGACAAAACCGTCGGCCCGCTGGAGACGCCGTTGCGCTTCGTTGCGATCTACGCCGGCTTTGATCATCACGAGAGCTGTTTTGACGTGACCCTCCGCTCTGTCAAGGTGGTCGGCCGCATCTTCGTATCCAACACCCGTAATCGTCATGACGATCCTCTTCGATCGTTCCCGCAGCTTCTGATTTGTCATCTGCAGGTCGATCATCATGTTCTCGTACACTTTTCCAAGGCGCACCATGGCAGCTGTTGTGATCATGTTCAGCACAAGCTTCTGGGCTGTGCCCGATTTCATCCGTGTTGAACCCATAATCACTTCCGGCCCGACCTCAGGGCAGATTGCCACATCAACAACCTGGGAAACCTCCGTAAATTCCGGCGAATAGAAGCGACTGCGGGGATTCGTTGTGACATAGAGGGTCTTGGCGCCAAGTTGCTTGGCGCGCTTCACGGCTCCGATCACATACGGGGTCCTTAGGCTGGCCGCTATTCCACAAACAACGTCTTTTTCGTTCACGCCTCTCTCGTCGACATCCCGAGCTCCATTTTCCTGCTTGTCTTCAGCTCCCTCCTGGGATTTGAACATTGCCTTCTCCCCGCCGGCAATCATCCCTTGGACCATTTCCGGAGGTGTCCCGTAGGTCGGTGGACATTCGGCGGCATCAAGCACTCCCAATCGTCCGCTGGTCCCAGCCCCGGCATAGAGGAGCCGCCCGCCACTCTTGAGTGAGTGAACGACAATTTCTACTGCCTTACCGATAAATTCAAGCTCTCCCTCCACAGCAATTGCCACCTTCTTGTCTTCGGTGTTGATGACGCGCAGTATCTCGCTTATCGACCGTGCGTCGATATCCATGCTTGCCGGATTTCGCTGCTCGGTGCTTAATCTTGTCAGCTGCTCAAAGAGCTTTTTCTGATCGCTCACGGGTTATTCTGCTTTCTGCCTGATGCTCCTGGCGAATTCAACAATAACAACTTTTTTGTCTCTGTCGTCAAGCTGCGTGGAGCCGTTTAGCGTAAGTTCAATCGTCGAGATTGGACCGACGTTGGGGTGTTTTCGAAGCTCTTTAATTTCATCGTCGAGGTTTCCCCCTTTGAAAGCAATGAGCGTCGGTCCATGTACTCGTTTTTTCGCTGACCCCGGCGCATCAGCTTTTCTCGTGTCCACCCCCCGCGCACTTCTCTTCAGGAGGGGGTATGACCAGAGAGCGAGGTCTTTTAGTGCTGCAACACCCCGCGCGACCACAATATCGTGCTGTCCAGCGTGCTCCCGCTGTTTCCCAAGATCTTCTGCTCTTCCCCAGACAGCATCAATTCCTGCAAGTCCTAACGAGCCAAGCAAATCCCTCACAACGTCTATTTTTTTCCGTGTAGAATCAAGAAGCGTAAACAGAAGATCGGGGCGAGCAATTTTAAGCACAACTCCGGGGAGCCCTCCCCCCGTACCAAGATCCAGAATCTTCACCCCTTCGTCAAATTCCACTTTAAACATCAAGCTGATGCAGTGAAGGATGTGTCTTGTCCAGAAGTTTTCTTCGTCACGCCTTGAGACCAAATTGATTTTTTTGTTCCACTCGAGAAGCCGAACGGCATACACGTCAAGCTGTCGGAGCTGTTCATCACTCAACCGTAGGCCGTTCTGCGCGCATGTTGTCCAAACCAAAAGAGAATCCATGAAACCCCTAACCCGTTGTGTTATAATGAGTTGCGGTTCTTGTTCCACGTGAAAAGACTAGCCGCGCAAAAAGACCATCAGCACAGATGCGTCTGATGGTGTTACGCCGCTGATTCGCGATGCCTGCCCTATCGATTCCGGCTTGATCTTGCTAAGCCGTTCTCTTCCTTCGGTCGAGAGCGATTTGATTCTACCATAGTCGAAGTTGATCGGGATTTTTTGATCTTCGAACGCATCGAACTTTTGGATTTGCTCCACCTGTCGCTGAATGTACCCTTCATACTTCAATTCAATTTCAATTTGCTCAAGGATTTCGTTTTTGAGTCGTTCCTCGGACAGACTCAAAATCTCTTTGATTGCCGGTGTGCTCGCAAGAGAATCAAGGCCCACAAGATCTGCAAGTCGGACGTTCGGCCTCTTCAAGAGCTTTGCCAGTCGTTCTTTTTCCTCGATGCGCCCTTCAGAGATCTTTTCAAGATAGGGATTGAACTTGTCGGGTGACACTGTGTGTTGTGCTGCCATGGCAATTCCTGCCGATATCAGTGCCTCCTTTTTCCGGAGGCGATCCACCATGAATTCACTCACCAAACCGAGATTGTACCCCTTCATCATCAGTCGGCGATCCGCGTTGTCCTGTCGAAGCACAAGCCTGTGTTCTGCCCTCGAGGTGAACATCCGGTATGGCTCTTCCGTGCTCTTGTTCACAAGGTCGTCGATGAGAACTCCAATGTATGCCTCGGAGCGCTTCAAGATGAAGGGCTCTTTTTGCTGGACAGCCAGTGCCGCGTTAATGCCGGCCATCAAACCCTGCGCCGCCGCTTCTTCGTATCCTGAAGTGCCGTTTATTTGACCGGCAAAGAACAGGCGGTCAATCAGTTTCGTCTCGAGCGTCAACTTCACCTGGTATGGTGGGAAGAAATCATACTCCACCGCGTACCCCGGCCTCAGCATCTTCACCTTTTCGAGGCCGGCGATCGACCGAAGACCCTCTTCTTGAATGTCCTCCGGCAAGCTCGTCGAAAACCCGTTCACATAGACAACGTTCGTGTTGTATCCTTCGGGCTCTAGAAATATCTGATGGCGTTCCTTGTCTTCAAACCGGACCACCTTGTCTTCGATCGATGGACAATACCTCGGTCCCACCCCTTTGATGACTCCGGTGAACAGTGGCGATCGGTCAAATCCTTTCCTGAGGATATTGTGGGTGTTTGGGTTCGTGTAGGTCAGATACATCGGAACGAGCCGATTCGTTATTGCCTGCGTTGAATGCGAGAACGGATGTGGAGGATTGTCGCTGTGCTGTTCCTCCAGCCTCGAAAGAGCTATGGTAGAGAGGTCTACCCTTGGGGGTGTTCCTGTCTTGAGGCGCCCACTCGCGAATCCGAGTTTCTCAAGGTTCTCGGTCAGCCCTTTCGCTGGTGGTTCTCCATATCTCCCTCCCTCTCGATTGCTCAGTCCCGTGTGCATGAGTCCCCGGAGAAACGTTCCTGCGCTCAAAACAACTGTTCGACAGTTGATTTTGTCGCCTCGATTTGTAACAACTCCGAGGATTCTCGGCCTCTGGATACTGCCAACTTCCTCGATTTCAATTCCAACAACCGAGCCCTCATAGATTGTCAGGCCGGCTTGTACCAGGACTCTCTGACCAGCTTCTTTGGAATACCATTCCCTATCGTTTTGACAGCGGGGGGACCAAACCGCTGGACCCTTCGACCGGTTCAAGAGTCTGAACTGTATTCCTGTGGTGTCTGCAATCTTGCCCATTTCTCCTCCAAGGGCATCTATTTCACGGACCAAGTGACCTTTTGCGGTTCCACCTATCGCCGGATTGCATGACATTCTACCGATAGCATCTCGACTCATGGTCACAAGCAGGACCCTACACCCCATCCTCGCCGCGGCAAGGCTAGCCTCAATGCCAGCGTGGCCACCCCCAACAACTACGACGTCAATATTCTTGTCAATTTCGGCCATTCTTGCTTCTGTGTTTCACGTGAAACGCTGTTTACTTTCCTATACAAAAACGCGAGAATATCGAATTAAGAATGTCGTCAGTGCTTGTGGCGCCTACAATTTCGCCCAAGGCATCGAGCCCCGCCCTCAGGTCAACGGCCACGAATTCCCCACTCTTGCCGCACTCAAGAGTTTCCAGAGCCAACCCCAGGCTGTCTGCCGTTCTCTTCAAAGCGGAAAAATGACGAGCATTTGTAATTGTTATACCCCCCTCCGAGGTCGACGGCATATCGCGAAGCGCTTTTCGCACCAACAGTTCCTTTAGCGACTCCAACCCTTGATGTGTCCGTGCGGAGATCTCGACAACATCGTGTCTTCTGGTAATGTGTTCAACATCCAAGACTGGGTTCCTCTCTGGTTCCATTATGTCAATCTTGTTTAGCACAAAGACACAGCTAGCCCCCCTCTGCTCAACGGCGTTCGTAAGCCTGCTGATCGCCGCTACCTCTTCAGCCCCAACGGCACGTGTGCCGTCCAGCATCAACACCAGGATATCGCAATTCGACAATCTCTCTTCTGCCCTGCGGACCCCCTCCCGCTCAACCAGATCCTCAGTTTCCCGGATCCCAGCCGTATCAATTAGATCGAACAAAAGTCCGCCGAGACTGATTGACTCCTCTATGATGTCTCTTGTTGTCCCGGGAATCTCCGTCACGATCGCTCTGTCCTCCTGCAGAAGTGCATTCAGAAGGCTTGACTTTCCGACGTTCGGGGCCCCGGCAAGTGCAACTTTTACTCCATCGCGGTATATTTTTCCAACCGAGTAGGTCGTCAAAAGGTCGTTGATTTGAGAAACTGTAGACTTCAGTTGCCCTGCGACCCTTTCTTTCTCGGTGAACCTATACCCCTCCTCCGCGAAGTCCAGCTCGAGCTCCAGAAGACTAATGCTCTCAACGAGCCGTTCCCGCACTAGTGAAATTCGATCAGACAAGACGCCATTAAGTTGTGCTAGCGACGATTGATGAGCCCGCTCTGATCGAGCGTGTATTAGATCCGCTACCGCTTCCGCCTGAGCCAGATCAATTCTTCCATTCAGAAAAGCTCGCTTTGTAAATTCTCCAGCCTGTGCAGCCCTGGCGCCCAATCGAAGCGTTGCCTCGAGAATTCTCTTGGTCAAGTATCGACCACCATGACAACTGAGCTCAACTGTGTCTTCACCGGTATAGGAGTTCGGTCTTCTAAACACCAGAGCAACGACATTATCTATGGTCTTTCCTTGTTCGTCTACAAATCTGCCATAGTGCGCCGTGTGTGATGACATTTTGTCAATAGTGGTCGCCCCGCGGAAGCCCCCAGCGGCTATGCTCATTGCGCCGTCTCCACTAATTCGAACAACGGAAATCCCACCCTCGCCTTCGGGGGTGGCAATTGCGGCAATAGTATCGCTTTCGTAGGCCAGTGACACGTTCTGTTTTGCTGGTGGTTTAAGAAGGAGTTGAATGTACAAATTCGCGGAGCTATTTACAACCGTCAGGATACAGACAAAAAACCCCGCCTTCTTCTCAGCGGGGTTTTTCGTCACCTCTCAGTTGAAGCTACCTCTTAAGCCTCGGCAATTCTTTAGCGAGTTTTCCAAAAATGCCTCCGCTCTTTTTCTTTTTCGGCTCAACTTTTCGCAACGGCTCATCTTCGCTTTGTCGGTTAATCATTATTTGCTGACCGATCGAGAGAACGTTGAAGACGAAATAGTACAAGTTGAGTCCCGACGGAAAACTGTTGAACAACAGTGTCATCATCACGGGCATCATCCAGACCATAGCCTTCTGCCTTGGATCTTTCACGCTCATCTTCTGCTGGATGAACATCGTCACACCCATCAACAAGGCCAGTCCGCTAACATCCTGAATGGCAAAGAACGGGATTTCAAACGGAAGGGTAAAAATCCGATCCGGGATCGACAAATCTGTGATCCACCACACGAAGTTGCCTTGGCGCAGCTCAATTGTTGCTCGCAAGACGTTGTACAGCGCAATCATCACGGGAAACTGTAGCAGCAATGGCAAACAACCACCAGCTGGGTTCACGCCGTATTCCTTGTACAGGTTCATCACCTGTTGGTTCATCTTCTGTGGATCGTCTTTGTACTTCTCCTTAATCTCGTTCATCAGCGGCTGCAGCGCCTGCATCTTCTTCATCGAGCGCATGCTGCTCCGAGATAGTGGGTGCAGCACAACTTTGATAATGAGGGAGAATAGAATAATCACTACGCCCCAGTTCGGAGCGATATAGTGCAGGGCGTTCAACAGGGGCAGCATGACATACTCTGAGATCGGTCGGATCAACCACGTCCAACCCAGGCCAACAATTCTGTCGAGTCCAACTCCATATGATTTCAGCAAGCTAATGTCTGCCGGTCCAAAGAAAATTCTGAACGAGGCCCCTTCTTCCTGCCCCCCTTTAAATGGCATCTTTACTGCAATGCTATATGCTTCCAGTGCGCCCTTGTCCGGCGCGGTTGCCCGCGACCCTTCGAGGTAACCGCCATCGCTCGTGCCCTCTTTTGGAACAATTGCAAACGCGAAGTATTTCGTGCGCGCTGCAACCCAATCAACAACTCCCGACATATTCTTCTGCGGTTTACTCTCTGTTGATGACGCGTCAACTTCCGTTAGTTCTTTTCCGGCATATGCGTAGGCGGCGGCAAAGCTTGATTCGTCAATGCTGTTCTGTTCAGCGTACCGCAGTCCGCTTTCCCAAACCAGTTGATACTCATAATTCGCTATGACATCGCCCATCCTCGAAAAACCAATATCGGCATTGAATCCATACTCGCCGTTCTTGAACCTTAGCGTTTTTGTAATCCGGCCGCCGTTTGACGTCGGAAGAACAAGCTTTACCTCGGCTTCTTCATTGCCTGTGATAACCCGCTGCAGCGAGCCGCTTTCACCGCGCTCAAAATACAGGTCGTGTGTATTAACCAGTCTGCCGTCTGCAGTCGCAAACAGCAGGCTTAAATCCCCGTTCTTCTTGTAGTCTACCAGTTGGACCGGTTTCCCATCCCACGTTTTGTATTTCTTCAACTCCCACCGCTTTACCACGCCGCCCTTCGTTGAGATCTCAGCGATGAAGAGGTCGGACTCAATTGTGATTATCTGCTCCTGGCCTTTGTCTCGTCCAGAAAAGAACTTTCCGAGTGGATCAACAGGCTTCTCTGTTGGCGCCTGGCTAGCGGCCGGTTGCACAACTGCCGCAGCGGCTCGACGCGCGGAGTCTTGCTGTGCTAATTGTGTGGCCACGGTTTTCTGCTGTTCTGCTTGCTGGCCTTGCTTCGGCGAGCTCATCCACATCCACACCACAAGCAGGATGAAAATCAAAATGTAACCGAGTATCGATTGACGGTCCATGGTTTTTTCCTACATCAAGATTGTTTACGGCACCGGGTCGAAGCCGGCGTGCTTATGAAATGGATGACATCTTCCAAGGCGCCTCAGTGAGAGCCACGCGCCTCGCCACACGCCGTGTTTGTCGATGGCTTCGGCTGCATATTCGGAGCACGATGGATAAAAGCGACAATTGTTGAAGGGGAGAATGGGAGAGACAAGAATCTGATACAGTTGTATGAGAAGAACGAGTGGGTGTCTCATGGTTTTCCAGCAAGCTGAAGGTGCAAGTCCTTGAGCAGTGCGACGATGGATTGTTCTATTGGTGAGCGGGCGGTCGCATTGTGCACCGACCGGGAGTGTGCGGTACAAAGAAAGACTACCATCACAGCTTCGTTCGTCTGTAACGGCTCTGCGCCGATGAGCGCCTTGTTCTTCCGATAAGACTCTTTCATCCACCGTCGCGCGCGGTTGCGATCGGCTGCATTTCGGACGCTCCTGCTAACAGAGAAGCCCACCCGCAACGCGGTTTTCTGGTGAGCATCACGCACGACGAAACAGCGAACGCTGCCACGTTGAAACGTTTGCCCCTCAGCGATGACGCGAGAAAAAATCCTGTAACCCCGAAGGATTTCTGATTTCTTGAGGGATAACCGCGACGGATTCACCGTGGGCTCTCCTGTCTATTTCTCGTCGCTCACCGTAAGGCGGCGGCGCCCTTTTGCTCTTCGCCGGGACAAAACCTTGCGCCCGTTTTTCGTCGCCATGCGCGCTCGAAATCCATGAGCGTTTATTCGTTTCTTGCGATGCGGTTGATAGGTCCTTTTCACTTCGGTACTCCAGCGTTTTGATGTATTCTATTCCAAAGCTATGTATAATAAGCATTCTGTACCCAAAATACAACCCACCCAAACACGATCGGCTCGCTTGAGTTGGCTTCCATGTCAGGCCGTGGATCCTTGATTATTGTGGTATTTGTTGTTTTGTAATTTTTTTCCTTGCGCAACAGCTTCTTGCGCAGTATACTCAATTGGCCTGTGGATAACCATTCCGCTGTTTACAATCTGTGGACAAGTTTTTAGCTCTAAGCACAGCATTGTTTTGGCTAGTATTCAGGCTTCTCTTAATATCAACACGGATGTTGAAAAGTATGTTCTTAACAATGGAATTGGTCGTGTTTTCAACGGGTTGTCCCCCTCAAATAATGTTGACAAGTCTAAGAGTCCCCTAACACTAGTATCGGTGATTTCTCAGGGCGGTTGACTGTGTTGTTAACTTGTTGTTAATAAGAGCCAAAATTATTTGCTAATGTTTGTCAATCTTGGCAAGGTTGTTCTATGGATGTTTTCGAAACTCACAGCAGCCCGGTTGTCGTTGATGCTGGGGTACAGGACGTTTGGCGGCAGTGCCTCAACAAAATTCAGAAACAGGTAACAAGTCTGGGTTACAAAACCTGGTTCCAGCCTATCGTTCCCATAAAACTGGTCGAAAAAGACATTACGGTCCAAGTGCCCAGCCAGTTCTTTTATGATTGGGTCGATCAACATTACAACGCGTTGATACGCGAGACGATTTCCTCGGTGTTGGGAGAGGGGGCAAAACTCTATTACTCGATTGCGTCTGAGGATGTCGAGCCAGTGTTGCAGATTGAGCAGGAGGCTCTAGGTCAACCGGCGTTGAGTCGCGAGGTTTCACCCGCCACGCCGCAGTCACAGCCCTTTTTCCCGCCCCGCACGGCTTTCCGACAGTCCGACCAGCCGATTGCCCAGAGTAACCTGAATCCCCGTTACACCTTCGAGAATTTCATCAAGGGTGACAGTAATCAGCTTGCACGAGCTGCGGCTCTTGCTGTGGGCAACAATCCCGGGGGGACTTCATTCAACCCCTTAGTTGTCTACGGAGGTACCGGCCTTGGCAAGACCCACCTTATGCACGCCCTCGGCAACCACGCCATCGCCATGGGCAAAGCAAAGCGTGTTGTCTACGTTTCCAGCGAAAAATTCACCATCGAGTTTGTCGAGTCAATTCAATCCGACCGGGTCAACGAGTTCTCCACTTTCTATCGAAGTGTTGATCTTTTGATTGTTGATGATATTCAATTCTTTTCCGGAAAAGAAAAAACCCAGGACAACTTCTTCCACACATTCAACACGCTCTACCAGCTCGGTAAGCAGATAGTTCTTTCCTCTGACGTTCCTCCCAAGGAACTCAAGGGGTTGGATGACCGGTTAATCTCCCGGTTTCAGTCTGGTCTCACTGCCGACATTCAACCGCCAGATCTGGAAACCCGAATAGCGATTCTTCGTAAGAAGAGCGAGGACAATAGGTTTGAACTTCCCCAGGATGTAGTTGACTTTATTGCTATAAACGTCACGAGTAACATTCGTGAACTTGAGGGATGCTTGATCAGTCTGATCGCCCGAGTGTCCCTCGACAACCGGGAAATCACCGTGGAACTCGCTCGCGATGTTCTCCGGATGGTCGTAAATGAGTCAAAATCCCCCATAAATATTGATCAAATTCAGCACATCGTGTGCGAGTTCTTTGACATACCCGAGGATCTCCTGCGCGCCAAGACTAGAAAACAAGAGGTCGTTAACGCGCGTCAGATTGCCATGTACCTTTCCAAGGAACTTACCAATTCCTCTCTCAAAACAATAGGTCTGCATTTTGGGGGAAGAGACCACAGTACGGTTATTCACTCCTGTCAGACAATCCACGACAGAATCACGAGTGATTCTGCCTTTAAACAAAACGTGGATCAACTTCGTAGGCGCATAGCGGTCGGCGGTCGCTGAGATTCTGTATACCTTTTTCAGATATCCGCTTGCCTATTTTTCTCCGCAAGTAGATGTATCCGCAAAAATCGGTTGTTGATAACCCGTCGACTATTGTGTGGATTGGTGTTTCTCCGTTGTTGATTCTTCGACTCATTTTGAATTATGGTGATGCGGACGTCTGACTTTGTTCACAAACATTACTATCCTCAACAGCTTACCCACATATATCTATATACAGATTGCGCCAAAGATCATATCTGTGACAGACCCATATTATCATCTCGACATTTTTATCAACAGTTTCCACACCCTAACTAGTACAACTCTTCTTATTTAAAAAGATACTTAGTATATAGGGTTGGTTTTTCCCTTCTCTCTTCAAAAAAGGTTGTAAATGGCCTATTTTTTTACTATTTTCATTCATCAAAGCCCTTTTGTCCATCTCGACAGAATAAGGAGAATGGAATGAAATTCACGGTTTCGAGCAACGAGTTACAAAAAGCCTTGGCGAAGGTCAGCGGTGTTGTTCCCTCGAAGTCAACTCTCCCCATCCTCGAAAATATTCTTTTCAAACTTTCAAAGAACACCCTCCAACTCGCAGCGACGGATCTTGAAGTATCAATGGCTGCATCACTCGATGTGAAGGGGAGTGATGATGGATCAATTGCGGTGCCGGCTAAACGTCTGATGGAGACAATACGAGCACTGCCGGATATTCAACTTCTCTTCAATGCTGACGTTGCATCCAACAAGGTTCGGATGATTACGGACATGGGTGAATATGTGTTGATGGGAGAGTCGAGTGAAGAGTTTCCGACAATACCACAAGTAAAGGGCGAAGAAAAAATCACATTAAGTGGTGAGATGCTGAAAAATTTAATTCATCGCACACTATTTGCAGTGAGCAGCGATGAACTCAGGCCAGCCATGACCGGCGTACTTCTCCAGATGAAGGACGGTGATCTGCGAGCCGTTGCGACCGATGGCCACCGGCTGGTACGTATTCAGTATACAGGATTAAAACAACCAAAACTGCAGTGGAACATTATCGTACCCGCCAAGGCACTGAATCTAGTTTCGCGCTCAGTGGAGAACGAAATGAACACAATGTCTGTCGACGGTACGCACGTACAATTCACTTTTGGGACGACAACGCTGACGTCGCGCGTAATTGAAGAAAGCTATCCAAACTACGAATCTGTTATCCCGTTGGATAATGATAAGAAACTGGCCGTCGGAAGAGACCTTCTCCTTGCTGCGGTTCGCCGCGTAGCTCTTTACTCAAGTTCCACAACACATCAGGTCCGATGCTCATTGCGCAAGAACGAGCTGAGGGTCATGGCGGAAGACATTGATTTCGGTGGTGAAGCAAAGGAGAAAGTTCCCTGTGATTATAGCGGCGAGGAGTTGGAAATAGGCTTCAACTCAACCTATTTGATAGATATCCTCTCGCATCTCGACGGCGAGGAGGCTGAATTTAAACTCGGGACCTCTGTCCGCGCTGCGATTATTACACCAGCGCATCAGCGAGCAAGTGAAGACGTCCTCATGCTTGTCATGCCCATGCGGTTGAACACATAGGCGTACGTGACCGTGCGACAGATTTTATGAAGGTAGCCCCATCTCGCAGAACGGGAGCGGGGCTATCGCATTGTAAGCGCCATCAGGGAACGTGAAGATCCGCGAAATCCACGTACACAAATTCCGCAATCACGCACAAACCGATGCCATTTTTGGCGAGCGTGTCAACGCGTTGCTGGGTCAAAACGGCGAGGGCAAAACAAATTTGCTCGAAGCCATCTCATACCTATGCCTGACAAAGAGTTTCTTTGGCAGCACAGATGGTATTGTAATGCAAATTGGCGAAGAACGGTTTGAGGTTTCCGGAGAACTTGAAGGGGACACGGGAATTCGGTACCACGTTGCTGTGGCCTATGAACACGCAGACAATGAAAAAGAGTTTTTCATCAACAGGACGCGCGTAGAGAAGTTTTCTGATGTTGTGGGACAGTTTCCGGTGGTTGTGCTTTCGCCTGAGTCGGGAGCTATTACAACTGGCGGGCCGGCAGACCGTCGCCGATTTTTGGATTTTGTGATCTCACAAGCCAGCAAGGTGTATCTAGAAGATCTCCTGGAGTACAGGCGCGTACTGAGGCAACGCAACAAGGTGCTTTTCGACAGCAAGGCGTCACGAACGGACGCATCTGACCTATTGGAACCGTGGAACGAGGAACTCGTCGATCGGGGGGTGCGGATCGTGCATCGGCGGAACCTGTTTCTTGAAGAACTTCAGCCGATGGTTGCAGAGTCCTATGGGTCGATTGCGGGGAGAGTTGAAAACCCAATGATGAGGTATGAATCGTCGGTGGGTAGCGAAGAACTGGCGTCGGAGGAAGCAATCAGACAGGCATTTCTCAAGGAGCTGAAACGGAAAGCGGGTGAGGAGAAGAGATTTGGTATAACATTGGTCGGTCCACACCGCGACGAACTGTTGCTTGAAATTAACAACCTGGGCGTTCGTTCTCACGCATCGCAGGGGCAACACAAGACATTTCTCATCGCATTGAAGGTTGCGGAGTTTCTCTACCTGCAGAGTAAGCGTAACGAAAGACCGATTTTACTGCTTGATGATATTTTTACAGAACTTGATGAGCAACGAGCAGAAAAGCTGCTCGTCCTGACGGGGTCGGTCGGGCAGTCGTTTATTACAACAACCAGCGGAAGCGTCTTTCCGCCGGACTTCAATTGGGCAAGCGAAAACAAGCGGTTTGTTGTGCACGGAGGAACAGTAGAATATGAAGGCGCGCGGGTCCTCACGCACTAAGTCTGTGGGCGACGCGATTGAGGAGCTTGTCGCGCAGCTAGGCATTAAGAAAAAACTCCACGAACAGGACGCGTTCGTGGTTTGGGATCAGGCGGTTGGGGAGCGCATAGCAAAGGTTGCGACACCGACGCGCATGCTGCGGGGAACACTTATTGTGAGCGTGAAGTCTGGTGCATGGCGGAACGAACTGAGCATGAGGAAGCAAGAGATCATTCGTCGGATCAACGAACTCGTGGGCGACGAAATCTTGAAAGACATCAAATTTCAATAGGAAAATCGAATGGTGGGTGACAAGAAAAAGGCGGCGGAGGAGAAGAACAGGGCAACGGGAAAGGTCGGAAAACCGACGAAAGCCGGAAACGGTGAACGAGCCTATACAGCCGACGACATCACAGTTCTTAAGGGTTTGGAGGCAGTCAGGCTTCGGCCCGCGATGTACATCGGCGACACAAGCACGCGCGGACTGCACCACCTTGTGTATGAAGTGGTGGACAACTCCATCGACGAAGCGCTTGCCGGATATTGCAGAAACGTGATCGTGACAATTAATGCCGAAGGGGCAGTCAGGGTTGAAGACGACGGACGCGGCATACCGGCGGACATGCATCCCCAGGAAAAGCGCTCAGCGCTTGAGGTTGTGATGACGATGTTGCATGCCGGGGGAAAGTTTGACAAGAACACTTACAAGGTGTCGGGTGGTTTGCATGGTGTTGGCGTCTCGGTTGTGAACGCACTGAGCGAATGGCTTGAGGTGGAGGTGCGCCGGGATGGAAAGGTTTATTTTCAGAAGTACAAAAAGGGAAACCCTACAGCGCCGGTAAAGGTTATCGGAAAAGCCGACAAGGGGAAGACCGGGACAACCGTCACGTTTCTTCCGGACAACACAATCTTCAAAAATCGGACCTTCAAGTTCGAGACAATTGCAGAACGCCTGAGGGAACTGGCATTCTTGAATCCCGACGTTGTTCTGCGGATCGAAGACGCCCGGACAGAGAATGGCGATGAAGAGGTCTTCCACTTTGAAGGAGGCCTGCGACAGTTTGTGCAATACATTGATTCGACGCGGCCGGCAATTACGAAGAAAGTCTTCTATGCCAAAGGTCAGGACAAAGACGAGGCCGGACGTACCGTGGAGGTAGAAGTTGCCATCCAGTACAACGACCAGTTCAGCGAAAACGTGTTCAGTTACGTCAACAACATCAACACGCATGAGGGGGGTACTCACCTCGTTGGTTTTCGCACCGCTTTAACGCGGACACTTAACAACTATGGATATAAAAACGGTCTCATCAAAGAGGCGGGTGTTCAGCTTGTGGGTGACGATTTTCGCGAAGGTCTGACAGCGGTGATCAGCGTCAAGGTTCCTGAACCGCAGTTTGAGGGGCAGACCAAGACGAAGCTTGGCAACGGCGAGGTGAAAAGCATCGTGGAGTCGGTGGTCGGGAGCCAACTGCAAACTTGGCTTGAAGAAAATTCACCGGATGCGAAACGGATCATCGACAAAACACTGCGAGCGGCGGAAGCGCGCGAAGCTGCGCGAAAAGCGAGAGACCTGACACGCCGGAAAAACGCGCTCGATGGTGGCGGGCTCCCCGGAAAGCTTGCGGACTGTTCGATCAACGATCCGGAGCACTGTGAGCTGTACTTGGTCGAGGGAGATTCCGCGGGTGGAAGTGCAAAACAGGGGCGCGACCGACGGTTTCAGGCAATCCTTCCGTTGAAGGGAAAGATCCTCAACGTGGAAAAAGCACGGCTACACAAAATCTTGGAGAACGAAGAGATACGTGCGATTTTCACCGCCATCGGCGCAGGTGTTGGTGAAGAATTCGATGCCTCAAAGATCCGATATGGCAAGATCATCCTCATGTGCGACGCAGACGTCGATGGATCACATATCCGGACACTACTCCTGACGCTCTTCTTCCGTTATATGAAAGAGCTGATCGAGCTGGGGCACGTGTATATTGCGCAACCGCCTCTGTACAAGGTGAAGAAGGGGAAGCAGGAACACTATGCGTTTGATGAAGGCGAGCGCGATGAAATCATCAAGAGAATAAAAAGCGAGAAGAAGCCTTCGAAGGTACAGAAAGAGGAAGAAGAGGAGGTTGTGGCTGCGGTGACAGAGGATGGCGCCGTGGTGAGCAGCGATGGCATTGTCATCTCGCGATTCAAGGGGCTTGGTGAGATGAATCCGGAGCAGCTGTGGGGCACAACGATGAACCCCGAGTCGCGCACAATCCTCCAGGTAACAATCGAAAATGCTGCCGACGCGGACCGCACATTCTCAATTCTTATGGGGGACGAAGTTGAGCCGAGGCGAGAATTCATTGAGAAGAATGCGAAGTACGTGAGAAATCTGGACGTGTAGCAGGAACGAAACGCGGGTCGTAGAACAGTTCAAACAGGAAGACGAATGGCGAATTCGAACGAGAAAATCGTACCGGTAGATATCGAAGAAGAAATGAAAGGCTCGTACATCGATTATTCGATGTCAGTCATTGTTGCCCGCGCGCTGCCCGATGTGCGTGATGGCTTGAAGCCGGTTCACCGCCGCGTGTTGTATGGAATGCAGGACCTTGGCCTGGCGAGCAACAGGGCGTACAAAAAAAGTGCACGCATTGTTGGAGAGGTTCTCGGTAAGTACCATCCGCACGGCGATTCAGCTGTGTATGATAGCATGGTGCGCATGGTGCAGGATTTCTCTTTGAGGTATCCGCTTGTCGACGGACAGGGTAATTTTGGCTCGGTTGACGGCGACTCGCCGGCAGCGATGAGGTATACGGAGGCGCGGCTCTCGAAAATTGCAGAAGAGATGCTGAGGGATCTTGAAAAGAACACAGCGGATTTTACACCGAACTTCGATGATACACTGAAAGAACCGTCGGTTCTCCCGGCATTGTTTCCAAATCTCCTCTGCAACGGGGCGAGCGGCATCGCTGTTGGCATGGCAACAAACATTCCGCCCCACAACCTGAATGAAGTTATTGACGCGTGTATCGGCCATATCAAAGACGCGGAGATCACCAATGCGCAGCTGATGAAGCACGTTCTTGCCCCCGACTTTCCAACCGGCGGCATCATCTATGGATACCGCGATGCAAACGCAGAGGTTGTGTTGAACAATCTCTACAAGCACACGCAGATGCAGACCACGTTCGGCATCATTATGTTGTCGCTAGTGGAAGGTCGTCCGCGCATCCTGACCCTCAAGGAAATGATCCAGAAATTTGTCGAACATAGGAATGAGGTTGTTGTTCGCCGCTCGAAATTTGAATTGGACGAGGCTGAAAAGAGAGCCCATATCCTCGAGGGGTACATCATCGCCCTCGACAACATCGACGCCGTCATCAGGCTTATCAAACAATCCAAGGATGTCGATGCGGCGAGACTGGGGTTGATGAAGAAGTTCAAACTCTCCGAGATCCAGGCGAAAGCAATCCTTGATATGCGGTTGCAGAAGCTCACGGGCTTGGAGCGAAAGAAGGTTGAGGCGGAATACCGGGAAACGATCAAACTGATCGAGCGATTGAAGGCGATTTTGAAGAGCAAGCAATTGCAGATGAAGATCATCGAAGAAGAGCTGCTTGAACTGAAGAAGAAATACGGTGATGAGCGACGGACGGAAATTGTATATAAGGCGGAAGAGTTCAGCATCGAAGATATGATTGCCGAGGAAGAGGTGGTGATCACCATCAGCCACCAGGGCTTCATCAAGAGGTTCCCGGTGTCGGGGTACCGGCGACAGTCTCGGGGCGGAAAGGGCGTCACGGGTGCCGCGACGAAAGAGGACGATTTCCTCGAACACATGTTTGTGGCGAGCACTCACAACTACATTCTCTTCTTTACCAATGCGGGTCGTTGCTACTGGCTCAAGGTGTTCGAGATTCCGGAAGCCGGCAGGATGGCGAAAGGAAAACCGATCAACTCACTGATCGGCAAAGCTGATGGCGAAACCATCAACGCATTCATCACCGCGAAAGAGTTCGACGACCAGCACTATGTCTTCATGGTGACAGAGCTCGGCCTCGTGAAGAAGGTACTCCTGTCCGAATTTAGCAACCCCCGGAAGAGTGGAATCACGGCGACGACACTGCGGAAAAACGACGTGCTGAAGGATGCCCGACTCACAGACGGAAAGCAGGACATCATCATCGGTACGCGCGACGGCATTTCGATCCGGTTCCACGAAGACGAAGTGCGCCCGATGGGACGCAGCGCGGCCGGCGTGCGTGGCATCAGCCTCGGTAAAAAGGATAAGGTTGTGGGTGTCGTGAACCTTCGAAGGAAAGGGACAACAATTCTTGTCGCAACGGAAGGCGGCTACGGTAAACGCAGCGAAGAGGATGAGTATCGCGTAAGCCACCGCGGTGGAAAGGGCATCATTACCGTCAAGACGTCGGACAAGACGGGAATGATGGTCACGATCAAGGAAGCATTCGATAGTGATGATGTTGTGGTTGTGACGACGAACGGCATGATCATCCGCCAACACGCCTCTGACATCCGGGTAGCAGGCAGGAATACGCAGGGAGTTCGGCTTATCAGGTTGCATGAAGGCGATGCCGTTGCAGATGTTGCAATTGTTATGGCAGAAGAGGAAGAGGAAAAACGGCTGGCCGAAAAGGAAGCCGAAAAGAAAGACAACGGGATGAAAAACGGCAAGCAGGCGCCCGTGGCGGAAGTGATGGCGCCAAAGGAAGCGAAAAAGCCAGAGGTCAAGCCAAAACAGGAAAAGAAGGCAGAGAAGAAGCAGAAGAGAAGTAAGAAGTAAGAAGTAAAAAGTAAAAGGCAGAAGGCAGAAGGCAGAAGCTACTGTCGCGAATCGTGGGCTGCGAGAGATGACGCAGCTACCGGCAAATCAAAGCATTCCCTAGAAACGACTCCACGAGACACGATCCCCCACGGAAATCTTTCGCTTGTCCGCGTAACCAGCATTTACCTCAATGACATATTTCGCCGGCTTGGTGGATTCGTACGACTCTTCCGAGTAGGGGGTCGTGTATTTATGGATGGTCACGATTTCGTTGTGGGCATTCACAAAAATCATATCGAGAGACAAAATCGTATTCTTCATCCAGAACGCGCGCACCTCCTCATTGTCGAAAACAAACAGCATCCCCTGATTTTCTGCCAGGGTGTCGCGGTACATCAACCCGAGTTGTCGTTGTGAGTCATTCTGCGCAAGCTCGATGTCGACGATGAAATCCTGCTTCGGGGTGAGAAAGCGCAACTCTCCCTGCTTCTTAAACATGTACGCTGTCGGTTGTGATGGTTCGGCGCGTGGCGTGTAGGTGGATACGGGCTTTCCACCCGGTTGAATGGTGAGGACAGCGACAAGGACGAGAATAAGTAAAATGGTGCCGACAATGGCGATTGTGTTTCGCTGTCCTTTCGCACCTGTCGCCGCAACGTTTGCCGGCTTCTGTTTCTTGCTCATGAGTGGAGAACCCGGGTCGTGGTTGGCGTCTTATCGTTTCTTGAAAAGCCCCTTGACGGCGTCTTCAATCTGCTTCTTTGCCGCATCGGTCTGCTTTTTCTTTTCCTGCTCAATGCGGGCGTCAAGGTCCTTCTTCTTTCCGTCCAACAACGCGAGATTCTGGTTCACGAGAGACTCATATCTCTTCAATTGCGATAAGGCCTCGTCCTTCTTCTGGTTGAACATCTTCTCAAATTCCACCCTCTTTTCCGCAATACGCTGATCAACCTTGGTACGTATATCGTTCTGAAGTTTGGCAAACTCATCGCCGATAACTTTCTTAGTACGCGCGGTCAACTGTTCATCAAGATCCGTTGTAAGGGCAACATCCAGCGGGCCGCTGGTATTCCATAGGCGCAGCCCAACATTGAAACCGGTGATCCCCGCAAGAACATCTCGCGTGATCCGTTCGATGTCGCCCCGGGGGTCCCGATCAAAAACAAGAGCAAGATCGCGAAACGCAAGCTTGATGTTGGAGTCAAAGTGGTCACCGGGCACGGTGACTGCGGCAGACGAATTGATGATGGCCCTGGTGATTCGAGATGGTACGAAATCGGCCTGACCGAAGGTGATGTCGCCTGCAGGAAGGTTCGAAGCGGTGACTTTGTAGTTGTCGACAGGAACATCTGGACGACGGTCAAATGAAGCGTCAAACGTGAAAGCTCTCCCGCCGGCCTTGCTGCCGGCAAGCGAGATTGTCAGGGGAAATCCCGTTATGCGCTGGTTGTTGGTAATGTTGCGGACTTCACCCTTTGCATAGAAATACTCGGGATTTTGGGCCTTGTCCTCACCGCCTGAGACAGCAATTTTCTTTATCCAGAACTTCGGGTACGCCCGGTCATCAGGAAAATGAACATCCTGGCCCTTGAATCGCGGCGGCTTTTCGTTGTCGGGTTTGGATACGTACTTGGGAACCGTCGTGCGAGCAAACTCGATCCACGAAAGATACGTGCCGACTTTTTGAAGGATGTCTCTACCGAGAAGAAGCTTTGCGAGGCCCTGGGTGCTTAAGTCGGGCACGCGCGCAAGACGCCGGACCATCTCATAGTCAGATCGCGCGTAACTGTCGATTGCCTTGACGGACGTTGTCAGACGGTCAAGCTGCGTTGTGACCGCAGCGCGCCGGTTCTTGAAGGTTTCGTTGATATCGTTGATGCCCTTGTAGGCGTTGTTGACGTTGTTGAGTGCGGCGGTGATGTTCTGTAAAGTCTTGAGCTCATTGAGATTGATGGCGTTGATGCTTGTCTGAATGTCCGCGAGACGCTGCTTTGACTTTTCAATATCGTTCAGCGTGGTCTGCCACTGCTGGCTTGCGTCGCGGACCTGCAACTTCAGGGTATCAATGTACTGGACGGTTCGGAGGTTCTGTACATTCAACAAGCTGTCAATCTTCAGCTCGCTCCGGATTTTGTTAAGATCGAAGACGGGACCCTTTTGTGCCTCGTTGCCCAATGTTGATGTGAGCTCGGTAACGACCGAGGTGTGGTTGGCGGGCGCTGGTGGGGGGTTCGGTAACGAACCATCTGTCGTCCGCTTTGTACCAAGGATAAGACTGTTGACCTCCATCGTTTCAATGATGTATTTTCCCCTCAGGAGCTGTCCGAAGTCAAGCGAAAAGCGGACCTTGCCGGTTTCGAACATATTTTTCCACGGATCCTTTGGATTGGTAACCCGAAGCTTCGAGAACTGAACGGCAATCGGGGAAAGAGAAAGATGAAGGTTGTCGATTTCGACTCTAGCCCCAACAACCGCCTCGCCGGCCGACTCGAGCCCAGACTCCACCCATCGATCGACAAACAGGTAGACAACAACGGAAAGCGAAACAAGAGGGACGAGGATAAAGTAGACGAACTTCTTACGCATATTCAGGATGTGATGTTTTTGATTCTATCGTACCACTTGACGAGCGTGCTTTTGCTGACGATCTGATAAATCTTCAATTGCTCCACCTTTGTATGCAGATGGGTCCGGTACGCGAGAACAAAGTGATGCATTCCAAAGTAAACAGGAAGAAACAACAAGAATCCAACAACAAAGCTCCCGAGAACCACCGTGTTGTTGAATCGGGTTAAGGGAGCAATCGGGGCATTGTACAGCGATGTCCAGAACGCGTGCAGCGCGGAAGCGTCCACAAGCAAAAAATACCCCATTGCGTGGAGGAGCGGATCGAAGACATATGAAACGAGCGCAAAGAGGGCTGCCGCCAAAAGAGTCGCCGACAAATTTACGTCGAAGACAAGAATGACCAACCAAAGCAACAAGCCCTGGAGTGTGAAGAACGGCATCAGTCCCACGATGGCACCGAGGGCAAAACCAGCGGCAATCTGGCGCGGGGTTTGCCCGGAACGAAGGACCGAAATAAAACCCTTGATGATCTGGAGCCAAAACATGGTTCAAGCGCCTCTTTGTGGAAGATGTTCGACCTAAAAAGGAATCACTATGCTACAATATAGACAGAGCGATCCTCTCTATCAAGTGAGGGGGGGGCGGAGGCATGATGTCGGAGCTAAGCTGATCGGAGAGCACTGACGATGTTCAGGTGTGCGGCGCGGACAGAGGGTAAAAAGCCGCCAATCAAACCCATGGCCACGGCAATCGATGCCAGGACGCGCTGGTAACGCGCCTTGGCCGCATCGTAATCAGATTGTGTTGATACACCTTTTTCGAGGAGGGTCTTTTGGCGGGCGAGCCATTGTTCAGCGTCTTTGAGGTTGGCTTTGTTCAAGTTGAAATTTGCCTGCGCCTGATCGAGCGAAGCTTTCATGTCTGTGTCCTCGAGGCGTGCGAGAACCCGCCCCTTTTTCACCCGGTCACCCTCAACCACTCCAAGGTACTCCAACCTTCCCGTCGCCTTTGATGCAACGGCAGCTTTTCGTTGTGCGACAACGTATCCACGGGCAGTCAAAACGGCGTTTGCTTGTGAGGAGGACGAAAGGGATGCGGTAGCGAGTTGCACTTCGACAGCGGAATCAAAAACGCGGGGAACAACCCAAAAGCCGACAAGAAAAAGAACGACCACACTTCCAACAACAACGGCCGCGCGGACGGCAAATCGCGATCCCCCGGAGGGGGGACCTTGCTCCCGCGACCTATCTATGCGAAGCGCCGAAAGATCGGCCTGTTGATTATCCATGATATACGAAAATCCTGAAGGATGTATGACTGGAAAGAAGAGCTCCGTCGAACTCTTATTACGTGTTCTACAACAGAAAGATACGGCGCACAGTTCCGCTCCAGCTAAACCGGAGAATCACCATAGAAATACACGCCGGGCCTTACGAGTTCACAAGTTTGTGAAGTTTCTCGTTCTTATTGCGCAGGTCGATTCCCCCCTCTAGGATTGATTTCAGATTGGCGAGATAAAAGGTCCAGCCCGTCATGCAACCAAGGTGGTAGTTGACCCGTGAGGCCTCGTCGAGGGGAATATTCTCTTGCCGCAACTCGACGATGGTCAAGCCCCCGTCAACCGTCATGTTGACAGAGACTAGGCAACTCCCGGCGAATGTGAACCGCAGGGAATCGCGACCGTTTGCCTCCTCTATCACACCCCGCTCAACGACAGTGTCGTCATAGCCATGCTACAGCCATCGATAGCGATCCCCGCTCTGGATCTCCACGGCGGCATCGCGCTTTCCTCCGTTGGGTGTTGTGAATTCCGCTACACGCAAGAACCATCGCTCAAGACCTAGCCGCGTTGTCCACGCAGTGTAGATATCGTTGAGCCCCGTCTTCACATCGATGCGCGCACTGAATCTACTCCAATCGTAGTCCGACATACTGTTGTTTTTTTGCTTAGTTTGTTAAAGCCCCGCCCCATAAATGACACGCCCGGAACAGAGCTATTGCCTAGAATACAGGAATCAAAAAACATAGGCAATACGGGCCGAAAAATGCATTGGAACCGTCCGCCATAACGTTCGGTTAGTATGGAGTAAGCGTAGGAAGTAACAACCAAGACGGGACACGCTCACCAATCACCAGCAAGGAGTGTACAATGAAACGCACAGCCATGCTTTTTGGGGTGCTGATTCTCGTGCTGACACTGGCCGTCAGCAACGAGTCGTTCAGCCAGGAGAAAAAGAAGAGCGCCAAGAAAATGCCGAGCAAGGAAGAAATGATGAAGCGGTGGCAGGAGTCAATGACACCGGGCGCGCAACACAAGATGTTGGAGGAGAGTGTCGGGACATGGGACGCGGTGGTCAAGATGTGGATGAAAGGACCCAGTGGTGAGCTGATGGTCTCAAAAGGAACAAGCGAGAACAAAATGGTTCTTGGCGGAAGATATCTTCAACAAGACTTCACCGGCGAGATGATGGGGCAACCCTTCACCGGCACAGGATTCACAGGCTACGACAATTTCAAAAAGAAGTACGTCAGCTTTTGGATTGACAATATGAGCACCGGTATGTCGATAATGGACGGCGTGCTGGACAAGGATGGAAAATCCGTGACAATGTGGGGGTGGGGAAAGATGGACGAGCCAATGACCGGGCAGAAAGACAAGAAAGTAAAATATGTAACCCGGTTTGTCGACAAAGACACTCAGGTTTTCGAGACCTACGATGTCTCTGCCTATGGAGACAAGAAGCCAACCATGGAGATCACATATAAGCGCAGGAAGTAGGAGCTGCTCTTCAAAAAGCGAAAAGGCCCGGCAAAACACCGGGCCTTTCGTTTTTCTACAGAACATACAAAGCTAGATCCGCTCACAATCTTGTGATCTGATCCACCCCACCTTGCCATCCGGTAAACCAATTTTCATCCATTCTCCAACGGCATCGCTGAGTTTAACCTTAAGGCCCTCGTGCGTGACAAACGCGTCGAGGCTTTGAGCATCGGGGGATGTTTTTGCAGTCACGACCGAAGTGGTGATAACAGCATCGCTTCGATTTCGGGAGTCGATGATCTGTGTAACAACGACGATCGTGAGTGGAATCAAAGCAATGGCCGAGGCGATGGTGAGTCCACGGAGAAAGCGAAGCAGCGCCGAATTTGTCAGTAGATAGAATAACGAAAGACCGGCGAAGAGTAACAGCCAGGACGCAGCGAACAATCGCGCGGTTGTATGAAGAGGCACGACGGCTGAAAACGAACGAAGCCACTCGATGAAGAAAAGTTCGGGAAGAGGCTCGATGCGGTCGAGCGTTTTGAGATTCACAAGCTGGAGATTGTGTTTTGTGTCGGCATCGTTCGGCTGAAGGCGCAGCGCCCTCTCGTAGGCCACGATGGCTGGGGCGATTTTTCCCATCCGGTAGTAGCAGTTACCGATGTTGAAATACAGAGATGAACTGGCAAGCCCTTGTTTGAGAATGGATTCGTACGAAACGGTGGCCTGCTCGTAATTCCCATCGCGGTAAAAAGCGTTGCCCCGCTCGAATTCGTCCAGCGCCGTTTGGCCAAACGCTGTGCAAGAACACGCGACCGCCAGGAGAATATGGAGTGCAAGACGTGGCATACTCAAGCTTTTCTTCTCAATGACTTCTCGATGGTATTGATCATAGCCGTGGCGGCATCGAGAATTTCTGTCCTGGCTTCCTTGGTATCACTGGCTGGGGCGAAGCGTGCAAACTCTGCCCGCTCAATACACGCGCGCAGCGATTCAATCGTTTCTGAGGCAACGCCGCGCTGGCCGAGAAGTCGGGCAGCTTCGTCCATGGTCAACGAAGCCTTGGAGATATGCAATTTGTCTTCGAGGTAGCTGAAGATCGCCTTGGAGACTTCTGCATGGTAACTCTCTGTATTTCCCTGTAGCAGGAGCTTTCTGGCTACCTTCAGACGCCTTGAAGCCTCTCTCCCCGCCTTGGCGAACTTCAATTGATCAACTTTTCCGGAAAGCTTCTCTTGTCGCCTGCGATATCCGAAAGCAGCAATAAACACGAACGGGGGGAGAGCCAGGCACGCCACAAGCAAATCGCTTGAGAACAATGACTCGTCAATGCTGTGCAGCTCGCCCATAGAGAGTTTCAGAAAACGAATATCCTCTCCCAGCAACTGGATATTAGACTTGGATGCAATTGCCGCACCGCCACTCATGTCTTTTCCCGGAATGACCTTGAAATCGAACCTTGCCGACCGTAATGTGTTGTATGCATTGCGGTCCAGGTCGAAATACGAGAATGCGATGGGTTCAATCGCCCGGTCGCCGGCATTTCTTGGAATAACAAGATACTCCGCGGTTTTCTTTCCGCGAATAACACCCCCATCGCGCGTCACCTCTTCCGAGATCTTTGGGTCGTACGCTTCGAAGTCTGCCGGAAGCTCAGGCTTTGGTGGCGTCAGCAGCTTGACATTTCCCGCGCCGGAGATTGTGAGCTTCACTGTGATGGGGTCACCGGTCTTTACTTCCTTTTTGTCGACGCTTGCAGAAAATGTAAAGCACCCAACGGCACCGGTGAAGCCAGCTGGCGGGCTGCCGGGAAGCGGATCGACAGTGACGGATAAAGCATTCGATTTCAGATCCTGCTCAACAGTCTGAGTCCGGGAGAAAAACGGGTCGTTGAAGAAGGAGTCAAACGGGTCGTTCGTCTTTTTGCGTGAGGAAAGCTGGAAGGCGCAACGCACCTCAAGTGGCGAGATAGTCAGTTTGCCGCTCTGGGTAGGGAAGAGCGCTGTCTTGCGGATTGTCGCAACGCGAAACTGCTTTCCGTCGACGGTTTCCGTCGTTACGACAGGCTGCTTGGGCTGTTCGACCTCTTCCGCCCAGAAGCCCTGATACACCGGAGCTTTCGCAATATCATACCCGGACACCTGCAACCGCGTATAGAGCTTGTATGTGACCGTGACCGGTTCACCCTGGCGCACGCGCTGTTTGTCTGCGGCGGCACGAATGTAGAGGTTGTCGGCAACATTCTGGGTGTTGTCGGGCTCTTTGCCCTGGGTCTGTGGCTTGCCTTGGGTTACCTCAATCTGCAGGGGCTGCGATTTGAGCGTCGTCCCCTTGTACTCAATTGTCGCCGGTGCGATTGTAAACTTGCCAGTTTGCCGCGTATAGAGGTAGTACGTGAACGTTACCGACCCGGACATTTGTCCGTTGACGAACTGCATGTTGGTGGACTGATTTGGTCCACTCAAGACAACAAAGGGTGTGAGGATTGGCGGCTTGAAGTTCTTTGCACCGTTTACGTCGGATGCAGAAACGGTGAAGGAAACCTCAAACTGTTCACCGGCCCCCACGGTTGTGCGGTCAGCGGACGCAACGAACGCTACGTTCTGCGCGAATGCAGTCATCGTCAAAAGAAGGCCAAGGACAATATGTCGTAAAACAAACCTCATTACCAATCCTTCTCGACAATAACTTTCGCAGCAGCGCGCTTGCGCAGTTGTTTCTGAATGTCCTTTTCGTTGTTTCTCAATGCATCGAGGATCCGGTCGGCCTGCTGCTTCGGCATCTGGTTCTTCTGCTGTTGCTGATTGGCTTGGTCTTGTTTCGGCTGTTGCTGCTGAGGCGGTTGCTGCTGATCCTTGTTTTGATTCTGTTGATCTTTGTTCTGTTGCTGGTCTTTGTTCTGGTCCTTATTCTGGTTTTGTTTTTGATCCTGTTTGTCTTGTTTGTTCTTATCCTGTTTGTTCTCTTTCTTCTGATCCTGTTGCTGTTTCAAACGATTCTTGGCAAGCAGGTAGTTGTACCGAGCATCCTCATCTGTTGGGTTAAGACGCAGCGTCCGTTTATAAGATTCGATGCTCTCTTCAAGCTTGTTCCCCTTGAAGAAAGTGTTGCCTATATCATAATATGCTAATTCTTTGTCAGAAGAGTTCTTACCGGCAGCGGCGACCCGGCCGGCGTAGACCCGCTGTGCCTCATCAAAGCGCTGCTGCTTGTAGTAAGCGTTCCCAAGATTAAACTGCGCCTCGCGCGCAGTTGAGTCTTGTTGCAGCGCTTTCTTGTACTCGGCCTCTGCGTCTCCGTACTTTGCCCTGCCGTACGCGTCGTTGCCGCGGCTCACATGAGAGCGCACGGTTTGAGAGGAGGCGGTGGCGACCAGGAAAAGAAGGCACAACGGGAGAGCGTGCGCAACCGGAATCAATTTTGTTAAACGGATAAGAAGGCGTCCGCGCCGCTCAGAAAGAAGCGTTTCAATGAGAAGCAGAAGGATGCCAAGCGCCAGGGGGTAATAGAACTGGTCTTCAAATCCCGTTACCTGCATGCTGCCGAGTTCGGTCTTCTGCAAAGCAGAAAGCTCCTTGAAAATCTCGTCGATTTCATTCCCAGCGTTTGTGGCGCGCCGATAGCTTCCACCTGTTGAAAGTGCAATCTGCTGCAGGGCGGATTCGTCGAGCTTTGTTAAAACAATATTCCCTGCCCGGTCATGTTTGTAGTCTGAGCGTTCACCGTTTGGTCCGTACACTGGAATGGGATTTCCCTCTGGAGTGCCCATGCCGACGGCAAAAACCCGCACCCCCTCTTTGCGTGCCTTCTCAACAGCACCGGCAACGTCCCCCTCAGTGTTTTCCCCATCGCTGACCACAACGATCGCTTTTTGTGTCGGAAGATCTTTTCGGAATGAATCGAGCGCCTTCTCTATCGCGCTGCCGATCATGGTGCCGGGCACCGGGACTGCCTCAACATCGACGGCGTTGATAAAGAGATCGGCCGCCGAATAATCGGCGGTCAGGGGAAACTGGACAAAAGCCTCGCCGGCAAACACAACGAGCCCGACGCGATCACCCTGCAACTTGCGCAGCAGATCGGAGACGTCACGCTTTGCTTTCTCGAGGCGGCTTGGACGAATGTCTTCCGCCTTCATACTCAACGAGACGTCCAAAGCAACAAACAGATCAATTCCTTCGCGCTTCACCTCTTCGAGCCTCGTGCCAACCTGGGGATTGGCTGCGGCAATGACGAGGCACGCCACGGCGAGAAGCAGAAGAGCCTGCTTTACAGCCCTCTTTGCGATGCTTGCATCCGGAGCCAGTTGGGCGACCAACGGCTCAGAGACAAACCTGCGCATCAGTTCCATCCGCCAACGGTGAAGTATGAAAAATCCTACCGTCAGAGCGGGAAGAACAAACAGAGCCCACAAATAACCCGGGTGTGCGAATCGTAGCATAGTATTGTCTTAAGGAATCTTTCTCAAAATCGTTGAGGATAAACCTACCTCGAAAAGTAACGCAACCAGACCAAGGAGAAGCCAGGTATAGTATTTCTCAGAATAGCGCTTGTAGGCGGTAACTTCGATCCTTGTCCGTTCAAGCTGGTCGATCTCTTTATAGATCGCCTTCAATTTCTTGTTGTCTGTCGCCCGGTAGTACTTGCCCCCCGTCATTTCCGCCACGCCCGTGAGAGTCTTCTCGTCAAGATCGACAGGAATCAGTCGGCGCTGAATTCCAAACGGTGTTTCCACAGGGTACGGCGCCTCACCTTGGGCCCCAACTCCTACCGTGTAGACGCGAATGCCGTACGTTGCAGCAATTTTAGCGGCAGTGATGGGGTCGATCTCACCCCTATTATTGACCCCATCGGTCAGAAGAATCATCACCCGGCTTTTCGCTTTGCTGTCTTTGAGTCGATTCACTCCGTTTGCCAGGGCGAGCCCGATCGCCGTGCCATCGGCAATCATTCCACTCTTCACTTCTTTGAGAAGTGTTTTTAAGACGGGATAATCCGTCGTCAGCGGGCACTGGGTAAAGCTTTCGGCGGAGAATATCACCAGGCCGATGCGATCGCTGGATCGCCCATCGATGAATTCCTCGGCAACCATCTTGGCCGCCTGCATGCGGTTCGGGGTGAAATCCTCAGCAAGCATGCTGCCCGAGATATCGATCAGCAGAACAATATCAATCCCCTCGGTCGAGACATTCTCTTTGTTAGAAATCGACTGCGGGCGCGCAAGCGCAACAAGAAAAAGCGCAAGCGCCAGCAGGCGCAACCCGATCGGTATATCGCGGAGCTTTTCACGCAGAGAACCTGGGATGTGGTCAAAGGGGAGTACCGAAGAAAAGGTCACCTCGGTCACCATCTGCTTCCTTCTTTTCCAGTACACAAACGCAAGTGCCGGAATCAGGAGCAAAAGCCACAATACCCACGGATATGCAAAGCCATCACCGAACATTTGCGGCCTCCTGTTCTCCCGCTGGCGAAGCTTCCGGGCTCAAGGCCGCGTCACCGGGCGACGGAACAGTTGGGTGCGGTGTCATCGTGCGCACGAAATGAAACGCCCACGTAAGCTCTTGCTCGTCTTCCTCGGGCGTTGGCAAGTATTTCGCAAACTTCACAAGGTCTGCGGTTGTGAAGAAAGAACGAAACTCCTTCAAGAGGGTCTGTGCCGCAGAAAGGGGTTTCAGTTGTCCCATGATCTCATCCGAGGTTGACTCGAGAGCAAGGAGGCCGTACTGATCCTCGAGGAATCTTCGGATGATTTCTGTCGTCGCAGAATAGAATTCTTTGACGCGTCCTTGCTGCCATAGCCGCTGATCTTCAAGCGTATGAAGGGCTGCGAGGGCAACCCGCCACGGTGGAATGACCGGCTTGGGTGCCACGTATGAAGCCTCGCGACGCTTCTTGAGCCTGCGATAGTACCAGTATGCAAGCCCGAGGAAAATGATCACGGCGAGAGCGATGAGGTATGGCAAGAAGTCTTCAAACTTCCACGGCGCGTCCAGCGGAGGTTTGATATCTTTGATATCGCCTTTCAAATCAACGGGGATGCTGGTAATTGTCAGCGGAATGGGATTCGTATACGCAACACGGGTGAGCGTGTCGCCGCGGTTCTTGTAGGAGAAGATCACGGGGGGAACATAGACGTTCCCCGTGTCGAAGATCGTCAATCGGAACAACCATTGTTGATGACCCGCCTTTGAGGGAGAGGGGTCGACATTGAGGATTTCGAAGGGGCCAAGGCTGTCCTTCACGGCGACGGTGAGAGAGTCCACCGCCGGCGGCAACTCTGCGTTGACGCGCAGCAGTATCCAGGCACCGACCTTGTACTGGGCTGAATCAGTACTCGCGGATATTTTTGGTTCCTGCGCCCATGCAAGAGAGGCGAACAAAAACAGCGCTATGACGAGAAATGATCGAGTCAAATTGCAGAACAGGATTTTTGTATTCTCCACACCACTTACCAACGCCGCTCCCGAAGCCGGAAGAAATCCACAAGGGGCTTCATATACGGTTTGTCGAGGTGAATATCGATGCTGTCAAGCTTGGCTTTGATGAATGTTGATCGACGTGAATCTTCCACCGCCCGGCGATAGGCACGATACGCCGCTACCACCCGGGGGTCTGCGGTGTTGACCCA
>JAPLFP010000347.1 GCA_026390585.1 Ignavibacteriales bacterium
CCCTGCCATGCGTCTTTCAGCTGGATCGACTGTGTGACCTTTTTTTCTTTCACATCGAAAAGCATGACCTGGGCCTTCGATTGGCCACCGTGCAGTATGGCGAGATACATTTCATCATCAGTGAGCGCGGCATTCATTGGAAAATCGCCCAAGCGTATCTGCTCACCGACCGGTGAGAGCCACCACCCGTTCGGAAGAAGAACTCGGTTATCAACATCGCCGGGGATCTGAGCCATCAGAGGTATGACAAAGAAGAGGAGAATGTGAAGGAGGAAGAGTTTTCTCATGACTGACCTTTCGCTAGGAGTGTTTTGCTAAGATACGAACGACGATAAAATACGGAAAGCATTACTATTCCGCTCATCAAGAATACATTGAGAACAAGATACAGTGAAAGCTCATTGAACACCGAGCAAACCATGAGCAGGAACAACTCAGTTCCGATGCCAACGAGACCAGAGAGCTTGAGTCCTTTCGGATCCGAATACCAGGCGCTCAAGAAATTCCGGTCTGCACGTCCCCTCCTGCACCACGTATCGATACGAAGCATCAAACGATCCTGCCAGCCGTAGATAAGCTGGAAGACTCTTTGCAGCCGCAGGGCAACAGGGTCGCCGGAAAGGTCATTGATCGTAATATCTTCTGTCACGCGGTTGACCTCGTATTTTTCCTCAAGATGAAGAAACGAGGTCTGGTAGAAGACGTGGTACGAGACCCGCAACGTGATGCCGATGAGTCCCAGGATGCTCAGAACGATCATCCGCCAATCCCCGCTGGACGAGAACAGCACCCAGCCTATGGCTCCAAACACAGCAACATCGACAACGAAATCGCCGATTGAATCGAGAAATCTTCCTATTCGGGAATACTGTTGTCTTGCCCTTGCAAGTTGCCCATCGGCCGAGTCGAGCACATCTTTGAGCGTTACGCAGAGTCCGGCTGCTGCTGTGTACAATGCCTCATTCTTGAGATACAACCCTGCTGCAACAAGGCCGGCGATCGTCGAAGCGATTGTGACCTGATTCGGAGTAATCGGCGTACGATAGAGAACCCAAACGATCGACCCCGCCAGAGGCCTGAGCAGATATGTATTGATCAGTTCATCGGAAAGACTGGATTTGAATGATTTCTTGTATTCGTACGTCAATGCAGAATGTCCGGGAACGTATTCAAGATTTTTCCAATGGGACTCGTTGGTTCAAGTCAAGCGCTTCAGCCGCGCGAAGGTCCTCCGCAGTATCGATCTCAATCGCGGGAAAAGCACTTACATCGACCGCTTTGAAACGTATTCCCTGATCGATCATTGCCTGGAATGATGCTTCGTAAAATTCGTTTCGTCCATCACCACTCCGCACGCGCTGTTCGATTGTTTCGAAAAGTTGCTGCGCTTCGTGGGAAGCGAAGAATTCGATACCGATTGATTCACCATACGCATCGGACAACGGCGTGGTTTTTCCAATCGCAACCACCATCCTAAGTGCGTCGACCTTTACCCTGACCTCTTCCTCGTCATGATGGCCCGCAACTCTCACGGCAATGCGATTTGGCGACCCCTCGCCCAAAAAGAAGGGGAGTAAGTGCGGCGAAAAAACAATATCAGCATCCATCAGCAAAAGGTCAGAGTCGGGCTTTTTCTCTTTCGATCCTGCGTAGAAGAACTCGCGGGCCATGAGGAGGGAGAATGCGTTATTTGTCGATTCATACTTCGGGTTCACAATGAATCGAATGCGGAGAGAAGGAAACTGCTTCTTCACGAATTCACGAATCGCCTCGCCCTGAAATCCAATCACCAACCCGATTTGTTCAATGCCTGCCGCGGCCACTTGTTCGATCGCTCTCTGCAGAATAGGTTTTCCCCCGACCGACAGAAGGCATTTGGCGAAATTGTTTGTTAGAGGACGCATGCGTATCGCTGCTCCCGCAGCAAGAATGATGCATTTCACGCCAAGCCCTCCTTCGCCTGCCGAGCTTCAAGGAATTCCAGGAGCGCCGACTGCAACCGTCGGTTTTGTTCCTTTGTGCCAAGCGTGATGCGCACACAGTTCAGGAACTCAGGCTCAGAGAAGAATTTGATGAGAATCTGTTTCGTCTGGAGGAATTGCTGCAGCGGTGCTTTCGCATCCGGCGGGATTTTGACCAGAATGAAATTCGCGTCCGAGGCGAAGCATCGATATTCCTTGAAGCGGGCAAACATTTCATAGTAGGATTGACGATCCGCGCGCATCTGTCGACTCACCGCTTCATAGTATTCCGCCGAGTCAAGCGCTGCAAGCGCCAGCGTTTCGGAAATACGATTGTACCCCAGGTACCGGGCTGAGAATTTTGTCAGTCGGCTCAGGCTCGTGCCAACCGCAGCGAAAGCGATACGTGCTCCTGCAAGAGCATAGTATTTGGAAAAGGTCCTCAAAACAACGAGGTTACGATAGCGGCTGATGAGGCTCTCGATATGTTCATTCAACGAATCGGCGAATCCCCAGTATGCTTCATCGAGAACGACGATGCTTTCCCGGAATGCCTCGGTGAGCTTCTTCAGGTCTTCATCGGGGAATGAATTGCCCGTAGGATTGTTGGGGGAAGCGATCAGGACGACGCGGGGCGACTCCTTTCTATATAGACCGATAAGCTCGTCGACGTCATAGGAGTATGCGTCCCTTCCTTCATTGAGCGCATACGTGACCGTCTCGCCTGCAACTTCGGCAGCGACCTTCTGGTAATACCACCACGATTGAGACGGACAGAGCATCTTCTCACCGGGGCCGAGATAGCAGTGCACCGCCTGCTTCAGCATATCCTCGCTCCCTTCGCTCAGGAGGATCTGCGCCTCGGGAATCTTCAGCTCTCGTGCTAGCCGCTCCGAGAGTCTGCTCTTGACACCCCGCGTAAAGTCACGGGAATAGACGCTTAGCTCCTCCAATCCAATGCTGCGAAGAGCTTCAAAGCACTTTGGCGCCGGACCATACAGGTTCTCATTGCGGTCGAGATGAAGATTCATGTCAGGATGAAGGATGCCGGGATTTGTCATTGTTCTGAGAGACGTGCACCGCATTCATTCAACGACCCAAGGCTCGAGCAGGTGTTCGCCAAGTCCTTGGATGAAACGAGAAGGCTTCGTGAGGATGAGCCCGCTCTCGCGGTCGTACACATTCATCGGGTACGTAATGAAAAGGTTTGCCTTGGCACGGGTGCACGCCACATACATGAGCCGACGTTCTTCCTCGATTTCTTCGTCGCTGGCGACCGAACGCATGGTCGGAAATCGTCCCTCCAGCGCGTAGATGATGAACACGGAATTCCACTCGAGTCCTTTCGCACTGTGAATCGTCGAAAGAGTGAGGAACTCCTCCTCCGGTCCCGGGGATTCAACGTCCACTATGCTTTCGTTCGGCGGCTCAAGAGCAAGATCGGTCAGAAGGGCATCGACCTCCTTATACCGCTCGGTGATGTTCTGAAACATCTCGAGATCCTTCTTCCTTTTCTGATGATCATCGTAGCGTGCACGGAGGATTGGCTCATAGTACTGGAGGATTTGGAATGTCTTTTCTGCCGGGCCCAGATTCGCCAGGGACGCCTGTTTCAAAACATCAAACAGCTTCTGAACGTTTTCCGCATAGTCATTGAACTGCATCCAGAATTTCGTCGTCGGGAGCGCCTCTCGGCCATCGGAGCTCAGCGAGACACGCCTCTTCAAGATGTCGTCAACGACTTTCTCTGCCGTCCTCGGGCCCACACCGTCAATCAGCAAGAGAATGCGGTTCCATGAAACGACGTCACGCGGGTTTTCAAGAACTCGCAGATAGGCGACCACATCTTTCACGTGCGACGTTTCGACAAACTTGAAACCGCCGAACTTCACGAAAGGAATGTTCGCTTTCGTGAGTTCGATTTCAAGGTCAAACGACAGAAACGATGACCGGAACAGAACCGCGATTTCTTCCAGCGGCACTCCCTGCTCGCGCAATTCCAGGATTTTCTGCACCACATAGCGCGACTGCATGTTCTCATTCTCTGTAGAGATGAGCTGCGGAAGACTTCCACCGGATCGACGCGTATAGAGTTCTTTGTAGTACATAAGAGCCAGAAGTCAGAATTCAAAAGTCAGGAGTCAGAAGCTTGAAGACAACAGATTACAGCCTGCAGACTGAGCGCACGAGCCTCCGTTTGCCATTCACTCTTCACTGTTCACTATTTACTGTTTGCTTTGTTTCTCCCCCACCACCGCTCCCCGTTTCAAAATCTCGTTGGCGAGATTCAAAATCGGCTGCGTGCTGCGGAAGTTTTCCTCCAGCTTGACGACCTTGCAATCAGGGAATTCCTGAGGGAATGTCATGATGTTCTTGATGGTGGATCCTCGGAACGAATAGATACATTGCGCATCATCTCCTACCACCATGATGTTCCGATGTTTGAAAGCAAGGAGCTTCACCAATTCAGCCTGAACGCGGTTTGTGTCTTGATATTCGTCCACCATGATATACTTGTACCGGTCGGAGAGAACAGCTCTGATACTTTCGTCCTTTTTCAGCAACAGCGCGAAGTTTACCAGAAGATCGTCGTAGTCCATGAGGTTGTGCTGCCGCTTGTACTGGATGTAGCCGTTGTGAACAGTCTGAATATCAGGTTCAATCTCGAGGTAGTGCGGATAATCCAGCGCAAGCAGCTCTTTGACCGGCGTCATGGTATTGATGGACCTGCTGTAGAGATCATAGAGCGCCTCTTTTCTTGGAAATCTTTTCTCTTTTGTGTCGAATTTCAATCGTGTACGAACAAGGTTGACGACATCTTCGGCATCCCCTTGGTCGAGGATGGAGTAGTTTGTTTCGTATCCAAGCTTCACGGCGTAACGACGCAACACATTGTTGGCAAAGGAGTGAAATGTCCCGCCAGAGATGTGTTCGCACCGACTATCCAGGAGAATTGTCGCGCGCCGGAGCATATCCTGCGCTGCTTTGCGCGTGAATGTGAGCAACAGAATATTGTCAGGTTTGACACCAAGCTCCACCAGGTAAGCAACACGATACACAACCGTGCGCGTTTTTCCCGTCCCCGCTCCGGCAATGATTAGATGAGGGCCGTCAACTGACGTCACCGCCTCATACTGCTCCGCGTTCAGCTCTTTCTTATAATCGATTCTGAATCGTTGCGGATGAACGAGGTGCAGATTATCGGTAGGAAGTTGCTTGAGTGTGAATTTTTTCATTCGATGACGAGTCTCAATGTTGAGAAGATACCTCAAAAATTGCTAAAAGTGAAATCCGTTGGCTTGAGTTTCCCGCGAATTCCTTGTAGCTTCGAACACGATATTTTTCTCAATCGCACAAGTAAAACACTTTTCACACTATACGAACACGACTGTACGGCGATCGGTTTCAACGATCCCCCTTGAAAGCCTATGAATATCCTCGTCCTGAACTGCGGCAGCTCATCGCTCAAATTTCAAATCATCGAAACCGATCTCGACATCATCGAGAAGAATGCAGACATACAAAAAGCAAAAGGTCTTGTTGAACGCATCGGCGGCCAATCTCTCGTTTCGTTTCAAGCGACCGGCCGACCTGCGATGAAGGCAGCCATCGCCTTGCGAGATCACAGGGCTGCTCTCGATTATGTCATCCGTTGGATTATCTCCTCTGAATCCCAGGTTCCCTGCATTCGTTCACTTGCCGATATTCATGCCGTCGGTCACCGCGTGGTACACGGTGCGGAGAAGTTCACAAAGTCCGTGATCATCGATGACACCGTGATCAGGGGAATTGAAGACTGCATCGAACTCGCCCCGCTGCATAATCCTGCCAATCTCAAGGGCATCAATGCCGCAAAGGATGTTATGGGACCGGGAGTGCCCCAGGTCGCGGTCTTCGACACGGGGTTTCACTCCACAATGCCCGAGACCTCGTATTTGTATGCAATCCCGTATCAGCTGTATCGAAGGCACAAAATCCGCCGATACGGTTTTCATGGAACCTCGCATCGATATGTCGCCTACCGCTACCGTCAGCTGACAGGGAAAGATGTCGAGAGCACAAACATCATTACGCTGCACCTTGGAAACGGATGCTCCGCATGCGCCATCAAGAACGGATCATCACTGAACACTTCCATGGGGCTCACACCTCTCGAGGGTCTCGTCATGGGAACGCGTGGTGGAGACCTCGATCCCTCCGTGATCGAGTTTCTCTCTCATAAAGAAGCCATGTCGCTCAATGAAATTTACGGACTGCTGAATAAGCAGTCAGGATTATTGGGATTGTCGGGCCTCACGAACGACATGCGCGATCTTCTGGCTGAGGAAAGCGAACATCAGGACCGCCGGGCGAAACTCGCTGTTGACATTTTCTGTCTGCGGGTGAAGAAGTACATCGGCGCCTATCTTGCTGAAATGGGAGGCGCAGATGCAATCGTGTTCACCGGAGGTATCGGAGAAAACTCTGTTGAGGTTCGTCGACGTGTTTGTGCCGGGCTCGAATGGCTGGGAATCGAGCTTGACGTCGATGCCAATGAGAAACTGGTTGGTGGCAAAGAGGGTGAGATGGGCCAGGCGAGCAGTAAAGTCAAGTTGTTCGTTATCCCGACGAATGAGGAACTTCTCATTGCCCGAGATACGGTCCGCAGTGTTCGCAACGCCCCTCGGCGCTGGTAGCAGTTGTGGTTCACATACGAATGTCGTGTAAGCACGGAATTTTGTTCCGTGCTTTTTTTTTGTATACTTGGTGTCAAGAGCCTCTATGCCAAAACGAAAATCAACATTTGCCGGTACATCGATGACGCTCTATGTCAAGAACATGGTTTGCGACCGGTGCATCCGTGTCGTGACGCAAGAGTTGGAGAACATCGGTCTGGATGTCCGGAGTGTCACACTGGGAGAGGTCACTCTCACCGGCAATTCCCGCGACCTCCCGATGGAGCAAATCAGGAAAACGCTGGGGGAGAACGGATTTGAGCTCATTGAAGATCGGAAGGCCCGAACCATAGAACAGCTGAAGCTTGCGATTATCAGACTCATACGCGAACCAGGGGACCGAAAACTGAAATACTCCGCATATCTGAGCAAAGAACTGGGTCTGGAGTACCACTACCTCAGCACTCTCTTTTCTTCGGTGGAGAATGTCACCATCGAGCAGTACATCATTCGCCAGCGTGTTGAGCGCGCAAAAGAGCTCCTCAAATATGGCGAGATGACACTCAGCGAAATCGCCTACGAACTCGGATACAGCAGCGTTCAACACCTTTCCAATCAATTCAAGCACATTACCGGATTGACCCCCACACAGTTCAAGCGGATGACCATCAACATGAGGAATCCACTCGACCACGTGTCCTGACCGCCTGATTTCCCCGTCCCGCCCTCCACCGTTCCGCCGGAAATCATGTAATTCTCTCCACGTAAAGTATAATGTCCTTTTCGTTTCAAGATGCTATCTTTCGTCATAGTATTTCGAACATCTGATCCCACGGAGGTAGTATGAAAACACATGAATTCGCTATTCAAGGAATGAGCTGCGGCCATTGCGTCATGCATGTCAAGAAGGCCCTCAGCGAGTTGAACGGTCTGAACATTAAGAATGTTGAAATCGGTAAAGTGATCGTCGAGTTCGACGAAACCGTCGTCACCAAGCAACGTATTGCCAAAGCCATCGAAGAAGCCGGTTACAAGCTTGTTTCGTAACGCCGACGTATTCTGAGAGGATGATCGAACCGATGAAATCTCTTCAGACATTGACGCTCCCCGTAGAAGGGATGACATGTGCGAGTTGCGTCGCACGCGTTGAGAAAGTTCTGCAGCGCATCGACGGGGTCGACTCGGCCATCGTCAATCTCGCCACTGAGCGAGTGACAATGTCATTTGACCAAAGCGTCACCAATCTCAACCAACTCGCTCACGCCGTCGAGGGCGCAGGGTACAAACTTCTTCTCCCCGAACCTCCAGCAGGGATCAAGACTCAGAAAGAAGAAGATTCACTTTTCCACGAAGATTCACATAAGGAGAAAGCCTACCACAAGCTGAAAGGAGATTTTCTCTTCAGCGCAGTGCTGACAGCCCCAATCATGATCATCAGCATGATCAACATGACCGATTGGTTCATGCGTTCATCTCCCCTCTCGATGGATGAAGTGAACAAACTTCTGTTCCTTGCGACTACAGCGATCATCGTACTTCCGGGAAGGCGGTTCTTCTCATCAGCCTTGAAGATGGCGAGACATTTCTC
>JAPLFP010000041.1 GCA_026390585.1 Ignavibacteriales bacterium
ATCTCGATGGTCGGTACACGATCTTTGCGCGTGTCATCGACGGCCAGGATGTCGTTGATCGCATCCAGATCGGAGATACGATCAAGAAGATTACGACCGACTAGGAGCCATCTCAAAATATCTCACGCAAAGTCCCGCTCCTGTCCCGCTGTTCAGGATTACGCTTATTAGCGGGATTCATAAAGCAGAACAGAATGCGGAATCGCAAAGACCGCAAAGATCTCTAAATACCTACGATCTGCTACGTTGCGTCTTTGCGTGATTATTCTTAGAGGATGAGACCTCACCGCCGTCGGTAGGTATCGTATGTTCCCTGATGTGGGGGATCCGCAGCGCTCAGGCGGTCATAGATTCCCCTGTCGGGCCACGCAAGAAAGACATCCGCGATCTCAAGGTATTTTGAGTCGAAGAATGTCCGCACAAGGACGCTGCGAGGATTCTGCTTCTGGCGCAAATCTGCAATTGACTCGATAGCTTTCAGGATATTGTCCATACCCTTCTTCTGCTCTGTGGATAGGAGATCGAGTCCATCGAAGTGATACGAGTAGAAAGCCTCCCGGAATTGCTGGAACTTCATGTTCGTCAACTCGTCCACAATCGCAAATTTGCTGTACGAGCCGGCCGCTGCTGCCTGCCAGCCGTTTGCAAACGAGGAGGAACCCGCCGAATTGCAGATATTGAGCGCCTTCTGCAAATAGCGCGCACCCGAGAGCTCGGTATAAGTCTCCAGGTCAAAACTGATGATCAGGTAGGCATAGAAATCGAGGAATGATGTCAAAGGGTCGAACCGGTAATCATCCTTGTTCATCGGTTGGTTGGGCATGTAAGTGAATTCCCACTTGTCGTCGAGGATTCTCGTCACCTGGGTGCTCTTTCCCGACTTGTCGTTTCCGTTGTAGACCGGCCTTTGACTGACAACGATCACCTGAGCCGCGTAGCGGTACTCGGCCGTTCCCGTCAGAAAGAACACCGTCATCGAGCAGTCTATTTTCTCACCGCCGAGGTCCTCATCCGAGTAGCGATTGTTGTTGAGGTACTTTCGGATATCCGCTTCAAACGTCCTCAAGTTGTCGCGCACTGCTGACGAAATATTGTCAGTGTTTACCGTTATTTCGCAATTCAGTTCCTGGGCGACCAATCCGCAGTTGAAAAGCAGAATCGATCCAGCCAAAAGAAACGCTCGTTGCAGTGTCATAAACCTCCCGCTCTAGGTGGTGGTACGTGAACAATATAGACATTTTCTCAAATTCTCACAAGGTGAGAGCCGGTTCGTTGCGCGTCCTGCTTTTGATCTCCATACTCCCTCTTGCGGCCCGCTCGGGCTTTGAGAAGAATGGTCGCGGAGCCAGAGCCATTGGTCTCGCAAACGCGTACGTCGCAATTGCCGATGACCCGTGGGCCGTTTACTACAATCCGGCGGGACTTGCATGGATTTCGTCGTTCCAGGGCGCGGTGTTCTTTTCGCCAGCACAGTTCGGAATGAGTGAGCTGCGCACGGTTTGCGCGGGTACGACACTTCCAATGAGCTTCTGTACCGGTGACTTGGTCATTGACCAATTTGGCTATGAGCTCTATCGGGAGACAAGCGTGGCGCTCGGATTCGGGATGAGTGTGAATGAGTGGATTGCTCTCGGAGCGGCGACTCATATCAACCGAGTCGCGATCGAGGGATATGGTGCCTCTTCTCGTGTTGTCTTTGATGTGGGAGGAATTGCTTCCATCACGGAAAATGTTCGGTTGGGGTGGTGTTGGAAGAATGTCACTCAGACGAGTGTGGGGGTACAATCGGAGCAACTACCGCAAATCATGAGTATGGGGGTGTGCTATGAAATCACGGAATACTCCAGGCTCACTGTTGAGCTGGAGAAAGACATACGCTATCCGGTCATCAAGAAATTCGGATATGAGCAGCAGCTCTTCGATGTTCTGTCCGTACGACTTGGGATTTCAGACAACCCGGACAAGTTCTCGTGTGGAGTTGGCGTCAGGGCACTCGGGTGTGAATTCTCCTATGCCGGGTACAGTCATCAGCAACTCGGGTGGACACATCAGATCGAAGTGTCCGTCTCATTGTCACCGTAGGTCAAGTGTCAAATGTGTCCTGATGCTCGCCTTCACACTCTTCGGTGATATGCATTGGTGCATGGCGCGTGGGTGGCAGGAAACACGCGATACACTCAGGAGCCTCGGGATTGACATCCGAAGTCGCGTCGTGGAATCAGCTTCAGAGAACATCGACATCTCGCCGCTTCTCGATGACCTCCGCCAGTTGGAAGAAGTTCCTCTGAGTATCTCTCAAGCCACGGCCGCGGAGTTGCAGCAGATTCCCGGAGTGAGCGCTCAGACTGCTTTTCGTATTGTGTCCTATCGAGATCGCCATGCGGTCGAAGGCAAAGGAGATCTCAATAATGTTTCCGGGATTGAGCCGGAAGTAATCGACGCTCTCGAGCCGTATGTCACGTTTTCGGGCAACTCCCCGCGTTCTATGTCTCAGCCGACACTCAGTCTACGGACGCGGATCGTTCGAAAGCTCTCGCAACCCCCTTCATCCGCTGGTGTCCAGTATCTTGGCCCGCCTGAAAAGGTCTACAACAGAATTGCAGGAAGATTCAGCCTATCGTCGGAACCACACAGGTCGAAGGGGAGTGCTGAAGTCCTGAACGGAGCCTCAGTATCGTTCGGCCTTCTAACCTCGAAGGACCCGGGTGAAAAGAACTACGCCGATCTTGTCCGGGGACAACTGGTGATGAATATTCCCGGGTGCTCCACACGACTTGTTCTGGGTGACTATTTGGTCGACGGTGGTCAAGGCTTGGTCTTCTGGAGACCTACAGGTTTCTCCAAGGGGGGTGAGGCGACCTCGGGTGTTGCACGCAATGGAGCGGGTGTATGGCCCTCACTATCAACAGGACAATCAATGACATTCCGAGGAATCGGAGTAAACATCCAACCCCGTGGAGTTGGCTTCCATTTGTTCTATTCCGACAAGCCGCTGGACGCCACATCAGACAGCGGAGGCACGATCACACACCTATCGTCCGATGATCTCCATCGCACGGAAACTGAACTGGCGAAAAGGGATCGACTGAGGGAGAAAACATTTGGCGGGCGAATGACGCTCGATTTGGCAAAAGGAGTGAAGTTGGGAATGTCGTGCTTTAGCTCCCGGTTTGATGAGATGGTGGTATTGTCCGGACCATTTGGATTTCAGGGAAAGCAAACGTCGGCATTTGGATTGGACGGCCTGTACACTGATGGATCTGTCAGCACATTCGCGGAGATCGCGCAGGATCACATGAAAGCGTGCGCGGCAGTCGCTGGATTCTCTGCGTATCTCCGCTCGGATTTGAGCGTCGCTTTCCTTTTCAGGTCATATTCCAAAAACTACAACAACTTTCACAGCTCAGGGTTTAGCGAATCCGGGGATGGATGCAAGAACGAATCGGGAGTCTATGCCGGGCTCACGTGCCATCCAACCCCTTGGCTGAGAATTGCAGCATTCGTCGATCAGTTTACGTTTCCATGGCGCACGTTTGGCTCGCTTATGACTTCACAAGGCCACGAGTACTTTTTAGGAGCGGATCTGAGACTCCGTGACAATGTGGAGATCGATTTCCAGTTCCGGCAAAAGGACAAATCTGAATCGAAGACGACATTCGACGTTGCCGACAACATCCAGAGTGGCATTGAAAGCATCGGGCGAAACACCTATCGGGCGACGCTTCGTTTTGAGCCCGTTGGATGGCTCCGTTGGCAAAACTGCGTCGAGATTGTCACCATAGGGTTGGAACACTCATCTGTTCAGGAACGTGGAATGCTTTTCTTTCAGGATATGACGGCCAATCTCGGACGTGACTTCACTGTGAGATTCAGAGCTGTCGCCTTCCACACCGATTCGTACAATTCACGAGTGTACGAATACGAAGCTGATCTGCCTGGAGCTTTTTCGTGTCCAGCTTTGTTTGAAAGCGGTTTCCGATGTTACATTCTTGGTTGTTATCGGTGGCGACGGACCTTCACTGTCTCAGTGAAGTATTCTCAGACGAGCAAGGAGAAATCGAGCCAGGGGAGTGCGGGATTGGACAACCAGTTCAGTGTTCAATTGGACCTGGTGCTCTGAGGAAGTTTGATTCCGGGGGATCAATTCTTTAGATTCTGTCAAACGAGGGGGAACAGTTTCTGTAGTGCACCCCTGCTCAGTCCCTGAAAGCGATGCCCTTCACATCGAGATGATCCCAATCCATCTATCCAATCTCCCGGGAGACGCACCATGAAGCGTTTCATCCAAGTTGTTATGCTGATCGTGGCGGCTGTTGTTTTGAACGCCCAAACAACCTACAAGCTGCCACCCAAAGAAGTCGTGGACATTCTCGATGCGCCGCCGACACCGATGGTGGTTGTCAGTCCTCGAGGAGACGCACTCTTTCTAGCGGAGTATCCGTCTCAGCCCTCGATTGGTTTGATCTCTCGCCCGATCCTGAGACTCGGAGGCGTCCGTATCGATCCACAGCAGAATTCCCGTCAACGGCTCACTCAATATACCGGTGTTGTGGTGAAGTGGTTCGAGGGTGGCAAAACGATCCGAATCGAATTGCCGTCCTCTGCAAAGATCGGAATGCCTCAATGGTCGAATGATGGCAAGAAGCTTGCCTTTACACGCGATGTTGAAAACGGAGTCGAGCTCTGGGTCGCGGACGCGACAACTGGAAAGGCGAATGCCGTCCCAAATGTTCGCGTGAATGACGTTCTGGGAACGCCATTTGACTGGGCAAAGGACAATCTCAGCCTTCTGGCGTGCCTGATTCCAGCTGGTCCGAGGAGGGCCCCGGAACAACCCAAAGTCCCTCTCGGCCCGATTGTCGAAGAGACCGCAGGGAAGGTAGCCCGAGCCGCAACGTACCAGGACCTCCTCAAGAGCCCGTTTGATGAAGAGCTCTTTGAATTCTATGCCACGTCACAGATAGCCCTCGTGAACAGTCAGACAGGGGACGTAAAAGCGATAGGAATTCCCTCGATCGTTTCCTCGCTATCCTACTCACCCGATGAGAAGTACATTCTTGTTACGCAAATCAAAAAGCCTTTTTCGTACCGAGTCCCCTTCAGTGAATTCGCGCGAACCACGCAAGTATGGGATGCTCATGGAGGCTCGGTGAGAACCATAGCGGATCTTGGCGTGTCGGATGACGTTCCGGCACAGGGCGTCCCAACGGGGCCACGGAACTTCGAATGGCAACCGCTCTATGGCGCGAGAGTTATTTGGGTCGAGGCTCTTGATGGTGGCGATCCTATGAAAAAGGTACCGTTCAGAGACGTGGCGATGAGTGTCGATATCTCCTCGAAGAGTGCACCGAAAGAACTCTTGAAGGTCCAATATCGCTTTGGCGGATTTGGGTGGACCGGAAACCCCGATCAGGCGGTTCTAACAGAGATCGATCGCGATCGGCGGTGGAGGACTTCGACGCTCCTCGATCTCTCGAATCCCACTGCACGTAAGGTGCTCTTTGACCT
>JAPLFP010000216.1 GCA_026390585.1 Ignavibacteriales bacterium
CGTGGTCTGTGAGGGAAGGGAGAAAATCAGATCAATGCTGACGTTCCCGAATCCCGAAGCATAGGCATCGTGTACGCAGCGCTTCGCTTCCTCGGATGAATGAATGCGTGTCAGGAATTGCAGGTCATCATTGTGGAACGACTGCACCCCAATGCTCAATCGGTTGATCCCAAGGGAGCGGAATTCCTGAAGCTTCCGGCGATTCACCGTTCCTGGATTTGTCTCGACTGTGATTTCCGCGTTCGGTGCAATCGAAAAATGCCTCGCAAGATGCTCCATAATTGCGCCGAGCTCTCGTGAGGTGAGCAGCGAAGGAGTGCCGCCCCCGAAAAACACTGTCTCGTATGAAATCCCGAAGTTGCCTGCCGCAGCCCGAAGCTCGATCTCTTTCTTCAGCGCTTCGAGGAAACGCCCGGTGGGCAATTCCGACCGCACCAGTCCCTCGCCTGGGGCAATCGAATAGAAATCGCAATAGATGCACTTGTGTTCGCAGAACGGAATATGGAGGTAGAGGCTCGCCACGATCAGCGCTGGAACTCGACATTGCATTTTTGGTTGGGATCTAGAGACTCAGACGAAGGCTCAGCGTTTACTGTCAGGAGTTTCCTCCTGACAGTGAGAAAGCCCATAATCGTGTCAGGAGAAAAGTCCTCACACCGCTTGCGAGGGGTTCATTTAGATCTCTAGCACACATACTCATTTTTCCTATCGGACCAGCGTACCGATCCTGTTCCATCGAATGCTTGCCGGCTGACTGTGGGCCTCGTCGCCTGGTTGCTCAGGATCCCATGACCAATAGAGAACGAGCGCTTCACCAAGTATGTGGTCATCAGGCACGAATCCCCAGAAACGACTATCCAGACTGTTGCCCCGATTATCGCCGAGCACAAAGTAGTAGTCCTGCGCGACGACATAGTGGGAGGTTTCCACTCCATCAATGGCAATCGACCCGCCGGAGGAAAGCTCAACTGTGTGATGCTCGCGTTCGATGAATTTCTTCCATGAGGCTAGGCTCGAGGGAGTCACACGAATGATGTCTCCTTTTCTCGGGACGATCGTCGGACCAAAATTGTTGCCGTCGACCGACAGGTGCGATGGCTGCCCCATGTCAACCGTCTCGGGCTGAACTGTTCCGGCAATCACCGAGGATTTTGCGTGTGATGGCAAGAGCACCTCGCGACCATTGACCATGACATATCCTGATCGAATGTTGATCGTGTCGCCCGGAAGTCCAATACAACGCTTGATATAATACTCAGGCTCCGACGGCAGATCCCCACTGTGTTTTCCCGGAAATTCGAAGACGACCACATCCCCGCGTCGGACGCTCCGAAAGAGCGGCAACGTGAAAGAAGGAAGTGCCAGATTCGTGAACGGTACATATCTCGGAGTTCTTATTCCATAGGCCAGTTTGTTGACGAGCAAGAAGTCGCCGACCAACAGAGTGTTCTCCATCGATCCAGAGGGAATGCGAAAGGCTTCGACGATGAAGAGTTTGAGGAAGAATGCGACGAGGATCGTGAACAGCAGCGTCTTGAGAAAGCTGATGGCTCGCCGCCTCCCGGTCGGAGCCGTTACTTCCTCCGGTTGCTGCGTGTCCTTCGGCTGATCAGGCGGAAGCTCTCCGGAGGGAGAGCTCGCGGGCATGGTATGACGCACCTCGTCCACCATCCCTATTTGATAACCGTACCGATTCTACCCAGGCGAACCGACGCGAGTTTTGCGAAGATGTTGTAGATTGGGATCTCTGTGTCCCACGACCAGTACACGATGAGTGGCGTGCCGACCAAATTCTCTTTCGGAATGAATCCCCAGTATCTGCTGTCCAAGCTGTTGTCGCGGTGATCACCCATGCCGAAGAGATAGTCGCGTTGAACAGTGTACTCCGCGGCCACCTTGCCATCGATCACAATTCTGCCTTGGTCCACGTTGACCGTATGTCCTTCGCGGCGAATGAACGTGTCCCACGCCTGGATGGTCTCACGATTGAGCTGAAGGACCATTCCTTTCTTCGGGACAACAATGGGACCGTAGTTCTCTTCATTCCATTGCACCCCTTTCGGGAAAATGCGGTCATCCACAGTCGGACCATAGCTAGGTCTATAACTGAACTTCATGTTTCTCGGTAACGGCGCAGTGGCACTGTTGACGTACAGCACCCGGTTCACGACACGGAGTGTGTCGCCCGGCAAGGCGACGCAGCGTTTGAGATAGAATGTGAAATCCTCGGGGGCAACTTCATCACGGTATCCGGGAAACACGAAAACGATCACATCGCCGCGCTCGACATCACGAAAGCCCGGGACGCGAAACCAAGGCAAGCGAACGTTTGTGAAGGGAACATTCCTTGGGGAGGTTCCGCCGTAAATGAACTTGTTGACAAAAAGAAGATCGCCTGTCATGACTTCGTACTCCATCGAGCCTGTCGGAACAAGGAACGATGCAATCACGAAATTGTTCAGGACAAGGAACGCACCAAAAACGATCGCGAATTCCTTGAGGAAGGACAGAACCCTCGCTCTCAAAGTGCTCTCTTCTTCCTGCTTCTCAGTTTGCTTTTTCCTGGTTTGACTCATCAATCCTCCATGGACAAGACAGCGAGAAAGGCCTCCTGGGGAATCTCAACCCGGCCGACCTGCTTCATCCTTTTCTTTCCTTCTTTTTGCTTTTCCAGCAGTTTGCGTTTGCGGGAAATGTCTCCGCCATAGCACTTTGCTATCACATTTTTCCGAATGGCGCTCAGCGTTTCCCGTGCAATCACCTTGCTGCCAATTGCGGCCTGTATGGCGACCTCAAACATTTGACGTGGGATAAGCTCCCGAAGTTTCGCGCACATTTTACGGCCCCAGTCGTAGGATTTCGAGCGGTGGACGATGGTCGAAAGTGCATCCACAGGTTCCAAGTTCAGCAGGATGTCCAGCTTCACAAGGTCGGATTCGCGATAATCGAGAAAATCATAATCGAAGGATGCGTATCCGCGGGAAATCGATTTCAACTTGTCGTAGAAATCGAAGATGATCTCCGCCAGAGGGAGTTCATAGTGTATATCCGCCCGCTCCGGAGTCAGATACGTCGTATTCCTGTGAATGCCACGGCGATCCATGCACAGCTTCATGATTGCGCCAATGTACTCAGTCGGCGCAATGATTTGACCTTTGATATATGGTTCCTCGACCTTCTCAATCAGAACCTCCGTGGGCATGAAAGCGGGATTGTCGACGAGGATCACTTCACCGTTCGTTTTTGTGACGCGATATTCGACGTTCGGCACGGTGTTGATGAGGGATTGGTTGTACTCCCGCTCGAGCCGTTCGCGGACTATCTCCATGTGAAGCAGTCCGAGAAATCCGCACCGGAAGCCGAATCCGAGCGCCAGCGACGATTCGGGCTCGAACATCAGGGAAGCATCATTCAATCGAAGCTTCTCCAGGGCATCACGCAGTTCCCCGAACGCATCGGAGTTCGAGGGGTAGACTCCACTGAAGACCATTGGCTTCGCTTCTTTGTATCCTGGCAATGGCTCTGCAGCGGGTTTATCCGCATGCGTTATCGTGTCGCCAACTTTCGTATCGTGCACGTCTTTGACATTGGCAATCAAATAACCGACGTCGCCGGCGAACAATTCCCCCACACGCTTTCTCTGCATCTCGAGGATGCCAACATCCTCCGCCTGAAAGATCTTCCCATTGGAGAAGAACTTGACATGGTCTTTTTCTCTCAGCGACCCTTCGAACACCCTGATATAAGCCACAGCACCCCGAAACTCGTCAAACACAGAATCGAAGATCAACGCCTGCAATGGTGATTGAGCATCCCCCTTCGGAGCCGGAACACGCTTGACAATCGCCTCGATGACTTCCAGCGTTCCTACACCTGATTTTGCGCTCCCCAGAAGAATCTCCTCTTCCTTGCAACCAAGAAGATCCACCACTTGGCGTTTGACAGTATCGATCATTGTCTTTGCGCTCGGGAGGTCTATCTTATTGATGAACGGAATGATCTCGAGGCCGGCATCAATAGCGAGGTAGAGGTTGGCGATTGTCTGCGCCTCGACACCTTGCGTGGCGTCAACCACCAGAATCGCCCCTTCACACGCGGCTAGCGACCTGGAGACTTCGTAAGTGAAATCAACGTGCCCCGGCGTGTCTATCAAATTCAGAGTGTATTGCTGTCCATCAAGAGCCTTGTACTGCATTTGGATCGCATGAAGCTTGATCGTGATCCCGCGTTCCTGCTCGAGATCCATGTCGTCCAGAACCTGTTTCGTCATGTTACGCTCAGAGACCGCTCCCGTGATCTCCAGTATCCTGTCGGCGAGCGTAGATTTGCCGTGATCGATGTGCGCAACAATGCAGAAATTTCGTATGTGCTTCATGTACTTCCGACCTCAGAATCCAATTCAGGCGCTCCAGAAAATACAAGGAGTAAAGAGTGGAAGTGCTTTCAAATCACCCTTTACCCCTTTCAGTCATAAAATATAGCTCAAAATCGCCATAAGAGCAAGGTAAACGCCCGGCAAACTCTCCCCGTTGGTGTCTGGATTTCTTCGTGAAATCTGGTTAAGTACTCTTGCGAAAGGGCTGATGAATGAAAATTGTGATCGCCGGAGCAACGGGCCTCATCGGGAAACTCTTGACGAAGACTCTCCTCAATTCCGGCCACTCCGTCGTGGTATTGACGAGGAATGCCGAGCTGCCGACGACCTCTTCGCAACCTCTCCTCCACTTCGACCACTGGGACGGGAAAGGTGAGGGAAGCTGGCATTGCCACATCGATCATGCAGATGCCGTCGTCAATCTGGCTGGGGAGTCATTGGGCGCCAACCGTTGGACCAAGAGTCGAAAGCGGGCTCTGATCTCTAGCCGTGTCGATCCAACGGCGTCAATCGTCAACGCGATGAAGGCGGCGACGGCGAAGCCAAGAGTTTTCGTGAATGCGTCGGCCGTCGGCTACTATGGTCCGGTCGAAGAAGGCGATGTCACCGAAGACAATCAGGCAGGGGATGATTTTACGAGCACACTTTGCGTGGAATGGGAACAAGCAGCTCTCGGGGCAATGGCATTCGGTGTTCGAGTCGTCTTGCTTCGCTCAGGAATTGTGCTTGACCCACGCGGCGGAGCCCTACAGAAGATGCTTTTGCCTTTCAGATTATTTGCAGGCGGACCGCTCGGCTCCGGAGATCAATGGCTCCCCTGGATCCACAGGGAGGACGAAGTCCGGGCGATTTGCTTCTCGCTCGAGAACGAGCGCGTTTCCGGACCGGTGAACCTCGCTTCCCCGGAAAGTGTAACGATGAGGGACTTTTGTGTTGCTCTCGGCAAAACGTTAAGGCGGCCGTCCGGCTTGCGCGTTCCGACCTTTGTCCTGAGGGCATTGTTGGGAGAAATGGCCGATATTGTCCTGACGGGGCAGCGTGTCGTACCGAAGAAGTTGCTTCAGGAAGGATTTAAGTTCCGTTTCCCAGACCTGAAGGACGCCCTCGAGAACCTCTTTCGGAAGAACGGCACTCTTGGCCGCTAGCGGATGGGTATGCGAATCTTTAGCGAGGTCCCTCCCGTCAGGTTGTCACCAACGTCGAAACCGAAGAGACTGGCATCGACGTAGGCATCAACCATATTCAGGAGGTATGTCAGAAGAAAGTAGAAGCCGAACCGGTCCCTCTCATCACGATAGAAATCCCTCTCGTACTGCAGCTGGGCATTTCCTTGTCCGTTGTTCTCCCCGTTGTTGACCGATGCTGTGTACTGTCCTTGCGCAGATTTGTAGCTGTTGTTCTGCTTGATCACTTCATACACGAAATAGCCACTGAATCCGAGAACGATTGGAACTTTCCAGTAACGACCGGTGTACACCTGGCCCGCTCCTGGCAGTATTGCAGACAAGAGGACCGCAGTGCCGGGAGATTTGAGATTGCCTGTAGCGCGCAATGCATTCGTTGAGTCTGTGCGCACGGTGTCTTCACCCGCCGCGAAGACGGACTCCGCTTGAGTGGAGGCCGGCTTGAAGAGTGCGGAAGAGACTTTGTACTGTGCGTTCACAAACACAGAGAGCATGACGACCAAGGCGCAGGCCATCATGCTCCGTATACAATTCCGATACACTAACCGATTGTCCATCGCACTCCGCGTTGCGCGTTACTTCTCGATCACCGCAACGGCTTCGATTTCAACTTTCATATCACGCGGCAACCGGGAAACCTCGACCGTACTGCGTGCAGGGGCAGATCCTGAGAAGAACTCTGCGTAGACTTCGTTCATCGCGGCAAAGTCATTGAAATCCTTGAGAAACACCGTTGTCTTCACCACCGAGTTCATCGAAGTGCCCGCGGCTTTGAGAATGGCTTCGACATTCTTGAGTACCTGCCGCGTTTGGACTTTGATGTCTCCTTCGATCAACTGGTTCGTCGCCGGATCGATGGCAACCTGCCCTGCGGTATAGACGATGCGTCCATCCGCAATGATCCCTTGACTGTAAGGTCCAATAGGCTTCGGTGCATCAGCGGTGAGAACTTTCTGCAGGCTCATAGCGTAATCCCGGCCGGTGAGAGTTGATTCAACTGAATGGTTAGCTGTACTTTTCCAGAGATGCGAAGAGATCGAGGAGCCTGTCGAGATCATCGAGGGAGTAGAACTCAATCACGATCTCCCCTCGCCCCCCCTCCTTTTCCCGAACAAGGACTTTTGTACCGAGAGTCTGACGCAGTTTCTCCTCAACACTTTGAACGCTTGTCGAGACTTCCCGTCCTCCGGTTTTCCGGGCGTGCGTCTCAGAGGGCTTGCCACTCGACTTCGCGAGCTGCTCTATCTTGCGAACGGAGAGTCCTGAGTCGACGATCTTGTGATACAAGCGCAGCTGCATCGATTCCAACGGCACGTTGATCAGCGCACGTGCATGTCCCATGCTGATCTGATTCTTGCGGAGTCCGACCTGAATCTCGGCAGGCAGCTTGAGAAGCCGTATGAAGTTCGCAACCGTCGTCCGATCCTTCCCCACCTTGTCAGCGACTTCTTCCTGTGTCAAATGGCATTCATCGACAAGCCGTTTGTACGCATGCGCGATTTCAATCGGATTGAGCGTATCGCGTTGTATGTTCTCGATGAGGGCAAGCTCGAGCATCTCCTCATCCGAATCGACCGCGATGATGTATGTCGGGATCTGAGCCAACCCGGCATTCTGAGCGGCCCGAAGGCGTCGTTCGCCCGTCACAAGTTGATAGCCGCCCTCAACGCGCCGGACGGTAATCGGCTGAATCACACCTTTTTCAACGATCGATTTCGTCAGTTCAGCGAGGGTCTCAGGATCGAACTCCGTGCGCGGCTGGAATGGATTGGGCCGGATCTGATCGATGTTCACGCGGGCCATGATGCCTATCTCTCCTGTATCCGTCCCGATTTCGTCTTGACGGATGCTCACCTCTTTCGCAGGCGCCTTCGGAATCAGCGCGCTCAATCCACGTCCAAGAACCGATTTCTTTTGAGTAGACATGTCAGGAGCCTGTCAATGATTGAGGGTGAGGCATTGATTCCGGCGTCAAAGCATCGTTGTTCGCCAAAACTTCCTTGGCCAAATCCATATGATGCCGGGTACCCGAGCAGATAGCATCGTAGAGTATGATGGGTTTTCCAAAGCTTGGAGCCTCGCTCAAACGGATATTGCGCGAGACAATCGTTTTAAAGACTTTGTTGCCGAAGTAGCGCTTCACTTCGTCCACGATTTGATTCGACAATCGAAGCCGTGAATCGAACATCGTCAGCAGAACGCCTTCAATGTCCAGGTTAGGATTGAGCGTTTTCTTGACAAGGTTGATGGTGCTGAAGAGTTGCCCCAGTCCCTCGAGTGCAAAATATTCGCACTGAACGGGTATGAGAACGGAGTCTGCTGCTGTCAACGCATTTAGGGTGAGCAGACCGAGCGAGGGGGGACAATCGATCACGATGAAGTCATATTGATCTCTGATCGTCTTGATGGCTTGCGAAAGTCGACGCTCCCGGTTTTCCAGATCCACCATTTCGATTTCAGCACCAACGAGGTTGATATGGGAGGGAACGCAGGAAAGGTATGGCATCTGCGTCTCGACGATTGTCGAGCCCATGTTCAACCCGTCAACAATGACTTCATAGATCGTGCGACCTTCGAGGGGAGAAATTCCAATGCCGCTCGTCGCATTTGCCTGAGGATCGACGTCGACAAGCAACGTTCGCTTTTCTGCAACGGCGAGGGAGGCAGCCAGGTTGATCGCTGTTGTGGTTTTTCCGACACCACCCTTCTGATTCGCTATGACAATCACTTTGGACATCGGCCAGCGTTCACCTGAGCTCTTGAGTGCGAAAATTGTGGCAGGAATGTACTCCTTTTTCGTGCTGTTTGCAAACCAGGCGGCGAAGGATCGAAACATCCGACTGACTAAGCATTGCCAAGTCGGTCACCGATGTTGAGGATGGTGCCACGAAGAAACTCGGGGACTCCCATTCGCTTTCTGCCTTCTTGCTGCACTTCCTCAAGTGCGAGCACACCCGTTTGCGTTCTCACAAGAGCACGGTCCGGACGGACATCGACGATTTCACCGGCTTTGGTTCCGGAGAGCAATTCGGCACGTTCAGCAATTGATGTCCGAAAGATGCGCAAGACCTTCCGATGCAACATCGTCCATGCGCATGGACTGGGTGACAGACCGCGCACGAAATCATGGACCTGCTGCGAAGGCTTGTTCCAGTCAATCGAACAATCCTCTCTGAAAATCTTCGGCGCCAAAGAGGCGAGCGTCTCATCCTGGGGTTGCACTCTCACGTTCCCAACCTCGATTGCTCGGACTGTCTGGAGCACAACCTGAGATCCAAGTTCCGCCAGGCGATCGTGCAGTTCCCCCGCAGTCTCATTTGGACCGATCCGCAGGCGGGCTTGCAGAAGGATGGAGCCGGTGTCAACTTTCTCCTGAAGGAAAAAAGTCGTAACACCGGATTCTTCTTCCCCCTGAATGATCGCCCAATTGATCGGGGCCGCTCCGCGATACTTCGGCAAGAGCGAGGCGTGAAGGTTGAATGCTCCCATCCGGGGGATCGTGAACACCTCCGGCGGGAGAATCCGAAACGCTACAACAACGATCAAATCCGGCTGAAGATGTGCCACACTCGACGCAAAATCTGGTGATTTCAATCGCTCAGGTTGCAGAACGGATAGGTTGTTTTGGAGGGAAAATTCTTTGACAGGGCTCGAAGCGATCTTCTGGCCGCGCCCCTGCGGCTTGTCAGGTGTCGTGACGACGGAAACAACATTGTAACCATGCTCCAGCAAAATCTTGAGGCTGGGGATGGAGAACTCGGGCGTACCCATGAAGATGATTCGCATAAAAGCTCACACTTCCAGAGCAGTGACAACGGGATATGACGTGTCCACCTCACCCTTCTTGATCCTCTTGAGTTCACTGTTGAGAAACGTCTTGCGTGTCTTACCGATGCGATCGACAAAGAGAATTCCGTTGAGGTGATCGATCTCGTGAAGGATGACCCGTCCCAGAAACCCTTCCGCCGTGAGTTCCTTTTCGTCGAAATTGTCATCCCGAAATTTTACCCGAATCCGCTCGGCTCGGTTAACTTCCGCCCTCAATTCGGGGATGCTCAGACAGCCTTCCTCCAATGATATGGTTCCTTCTTCGTCCACGACAAAAGGATTGATCATCACCAATGTTTTTACTTCTGAAGGCAGAGGCGCATCTTCTTCCTCTTCCTCATCCCGGGCCGCACGTTCGATGGCAGTCTGATCCACGACCAGCATCTGACGCATGTCGCCCACCTGCGTTGCAGCAAGGCCGATGCCATTTGCCTTCCGCATCGTTTGAGCCAGATCGACCATCAGTTTAATGATGGAAGAATCGACTCCATCGACCGCCCTTGCCTTCTTCTTCAAGATGTCTGTGCCGTACAAATAGATAGGGAGAATCGCCATGCGTCCGTTCCTGCAAACCCTTGCGCGGATAGTTCTACGATAATTTAGAAAAATATACTCAGGGCAAATATTGAAAGCAACTCATTGCACAATGCGCCGGGCGCCTTCGTACCGCTGTTTGTAGTAGAAACTCTCCAATGAGGAGATGGTCACCCCAAGCGAAACGCTCGCGTGCGCAAAAAGATCGTCGCCAAGATAGATTCCCACGTGGGAGGCAACTTCACCGGTTGTATTGAAGAAGACGAGATCACCGAACTTCAGGTCTTCGTGTGTGACAGGGATCCCCATCTTGAACTGCTCTCCGCTGCTTCGCGGCAGGGACTTGCCGACAGAGTTCTTATAAACATGCATCGTGTACGCAGAACAATCGATCCCATGATCATCCTTCCCGCCAAGCTTGTACGAGACTCCCATCATCTTGGAAATCTCACGCATCATTTTCGCCTGGTCGAGGTTGCTAATCGCATTATTTTTTTCTGTCTTGAAACTCCGTGCGCCTGAGGCGATCTTCTCCGCTCCTTCAACACTCGCCTCTTCATCCTTCCCCTGAACATTTGAGGTATCCTTTTTTGCCGTCACAGGCCTCGTGCCGCCGGATGAGGGCGCTGGCCGCGAGTCTCCGCTTCTGAAGCGTGGGGCGATCGGCGCACAGCTACTCAGAAGAATCGACGTCAGGAGCACAGTGAATGCAGAGATTCGAAGCTGCTGAACCGCGTTGACCCTTTGAGACCACAAAAGCCCCGACTTTCGCCGAGGCTTTCCAGTGTGTGGCAATGTTCTGTTCTCCATTACCCTAGATAAGCCCGGAGGGCTTTGCTTCGGGAAGCATGCCGCAAACGGCGAATAGCTTTTTCTTTTATTTGCCTCACCCTCTCCCGCGTGAGATTGAACTTCTCACCGATTTCCTCGAGCGTCAGGGAGTGTTCCTGATCAAGTCCAAAGTAGAGCCTGATCACCTGCGCCTCTCGCTCGCTCAGCGTGTTCAGGGCGCGTCGCACTTCCACTTTCAAGGACTCTTCCATGAGTTGACTGTCTGGCGACGGCTGACGTTGATCCTGAATCACGTCGAGCAACCGATTGTCTTCCCCCTGAGCAAATGGGGCGTCCATTGACAAATGCCGGCCCGAAATCTTGAGCGTATCAGAAACTTCGAAGAGCGACATATCCAGCTCTTCGGCCAGTTCGCTAGCGCTCGGTTCGCGCTCAAACTCCTGCTCGAGGGTGCTGAACGCTTTGCCAATCTTGTTCAATGCACCGACGCGGTTCAGCGGCAATCGGACGATACGAGATTGCTCTGCCAAAGCCTGAAGAATCGATTGCCGAATCCACCACACGGCATACGAAATGAACTTGAACCCGCGAGTTTCGTCGAACCTTTTTGCAGCCTTGATGAGCCCGAGATTGCCTTCGTTGATCAGATCTCCAAGCGACAGCCCCTGGTTCTGGTATTGTTTCGCTACACTGACAACGAAACGAAGGTTCGCTTTCGTCAGTTTCTCAAGCGCTTTCTGGTCGCCTTTCTTGATCCGGCGGGCAAGATCGATTTCCTCCTGCGGAGTCAACAAATCGACCTTGCCGATCTCCTGGAGATACTTGTCCAGAGACTGGCTTTCTCGGTTTGTGTATTGCTTGCTAATCTTTACCATGAAAATCGTACCTCGTTACGATAAGAGCCACATGAAGGCTCGTTCCCCAATAGCACGTCCACACTCATAACAACGCTTGGGCCCTAAAAAGTTCTGAAATATCACACCCAAAACGTGAAAAATGCTTCAGAATGAATCTTTTTTTGATCTTTGACCTCTTTGAGCACCCAAATGTGGCAAAGAGGAGGATTCTAGCCTCGGACTGAAGACTCAACTCTCGCACTCCTTATCTCTTTAGACCACCGAAGAAAGGAAACTGT
>JAPLFP010000314.1 GCA_026390585.1 Ignavibacteriales bacterium
GCTACAAAGACACGAAGGCAATTATGTCACCCCGAGATGTTCCGCTCTTTGAATCCCGCTCATAAGCGGAATCCAAGAGCGGGATTTTTGCTCGGGGTCTGAAAGCCAGGTCCCGAACAAGAGCATTTCGGGACGACAGTGTCTTCGTGGCACGTCTTTTCGTTCGCAGCTCTAGAAGAGTTCGTTTATATGTTCGCGGAGAAACTTCGCCTTTTTCTTGGCGATGGCATTCGACAGACGAGCCTCCGGCAGTATGTCGATGGATGCATCATCGACCTTCTTGAGCAGCGTTTCAAACAATCCCTGATCCTGAATCTGGACCGCGTAGGTCTTGGCGTAATACACGTACGTCAGGAGAAATTTCCCATTGGTCAATTCTGTTGCGCGATCGAAATACTCCTTCGCCCGTTCCGGCTTTCCTCCCATCGCTTTCGGCATGCTCCCTTCGATGCTTCCGAGGAAAAGGTATGGGCCACCGTAGTAGTACGTCGAGTCGAGCTGACTGACACACTCCATCATCGCCAGTACCTTTGGCAGATCCGCGAGAGCTCCGACATCTGACCGGGTGATATTGATATAGCTCCCCCATCCAAACGCCGTCCAGAACAACGCCGGCACATCGTTTTTTGAAAATGTCCTTAATGCATACTGAAACGTGGTGACATCTTTGTCCAGCGCATCTCTGAATGCCGCATTCTGCATCAAAACTCTCATCCCGTACTCGCGCGCACGCAAATAGAAAACACGCGCCCGTTCGACGCTGTCATCCTCGGCAAACGCCAGAGAGAAGGCATTAAATCCCTGTGAGGCCATCAAGAGGAGTTGCTTGTTTTCCGGATCCCCTTTAATCAGCGCTTCGACGAGCTTGAGGTTGGAACCGAGGGCGCTTTCTGCGAGTTTCATATCACTTTCCTCGTTGAAAGTCTCAAGTCCAAAATCCATGATGCCACCCATGGTCCGGATGGCCATGGTTTGTATACAACCTTGAAGCAGCAAGGCTGCAAAGAGGAGAGGGAGTTTCTTCATTGAGGGTTTCTCGGTGTTCGAGAGGAGCCTGGCGATCGTCGCTGTGCCCCATCTCACAATAGATATTCTTGAGAGGTCCGATAATTGGTCAAAAATATACTGAAAAAAGGCCGAGTTTCAAATCGGGAACTTTGTCCAAAAGCAGGATCGAGAGAGAACAAGATCCCGGAAAGGGATTTGATAGTGTTCGGAATAAAAACTACCTTCTCAGTGGTTTCTCTAACCCAGTTGCGTGTGTTCTCTCCCCTTCCAGATTGCGTAACTACCAGGCACTCAATTTTCCATGCGCATACTCCTCGTCGAAGATGAAGCCAAGGTCGCTCGCTTCATCAAAGAAGGACTGACCGCTGAAGGATACGAAGTCGAGATCGCTGCCGACGGCAAGGTAGGCGAGAAAAAGGCGCTCGATGGCGACTTCAATCTTATTCTGCTTGATGTCCTTCTGCCGAAGAAGAACGGATTCGAGGTTCTTCACTCTCTCCGCACGGAAGGCATCCGCACACCGGTCCTCATGCTGACAGCGAGAAGTGGAACGGAAGACATCGTGCAAGGACTTGACCATGGCGCCGATGACTATCTGACCAAGCCGTTCGCGTTCAACGAGCTGCTGGCGAGGATTCGTTCCCTGCTCCGCCGCGAACGCCAGAGCCAGACGACGCTTCGGATTGCTGACCTCCAGCTCAATACACTCTCGCGAAAGGCAACCCGCTCAGGCTCCTCCATTGAACTGACAGCGCGCGAATATGCGCTCCTGGAATACCTGATGCGCAACCAGCACAAGCTTGTCTCACGCCAGCAGCTTGCAAAAGAAGTCTGGGGATTCAGCTTCGACCCCGGGACAAACATTATCGACGTCTACATCAATCATCTGCGCAAAAAAATCGATCAGGGATTCGACGTCAAGCTCCTCCACACGGAACGCGGGAAAGGATACTACATTTCAGATAAAGAACCTGCCAGGGGTTCCGCCAAATGAAGCTGTTCCATTCTATTCGTACAAAGCTGACCCTGTGGTACACGGCACTCCTCGGCATCATGCTTCTCAGTTTCAGCGGTATCTCCTACGTCTTCACAAGATCCACACTTTCCGACAATCTCGACCGTTCGCTCCACAGCGAAGTAACCTGGGTCAATGGGTTCATTGAGCCTAAGGCGAAGAAGGTCCGCCTGAAGCGGTCCGCATTGCTCGAACTCCAACAGCTCAAAAAGTCGGCCCCTGCCCCAGACGAAACCGAACAGATCTCCACTGACTCCGCAGCAGTCGATGAAATCTGGAACCAGATCTATCAGCACACGATCCTGAGTCCCCGCCGGCAGTACATTCAGATTCTCGATCGGAACGGAGACTTGCTCTACCGTTCACCAAGCCTCGGCAAGCAATCCCTCCAGTTCACCGACATCCCGTACGGCTGGATCAAAGTGGTGACAACACACAACGATGAGGGGCGTGAGCTGCGCATTGCCTCAACGCAAAACGACTACGTGAAGATCCTCGTTGCCTATCCGCTGGATGAATTGAACGAGGCCCTCGACGGAATCTTCTCGATTTTTCTGATCCTCGCACCAGTCGCTCTACTGATATCCATCATCGGCGGGTGGTTTCTTGCACACCGATCGCTGAAACCTGTGGATACGATTACGAAGACCGCCCGCGAGATCAGCGCTCAGAATTTGAACCAACGATTGCCCTCGCAAGCGGTTGACGACGAGCTGGGACGATTAACGGCGACATTCAACGACATGATCGGGCGCCTGCAGGAATCGTTCTCCCAGATTCAACAATTCTCCGCCGACGCGTCGCACGAACTTCGCACCCCATTGACTATTATGAGGGGAGAAATTGAGGTCGCGCTCCGCCGCAAACGCCTCCCAGCCCCGATGCGTGAGCTTCTGACAAGTGTTCATGACGAGCTCGTCAGGCTTTCTTCAATCGTGGAGAGCCTGATGATTTTGATCAAGACAGAATCCGGACGCCTTGCTTTCCAGTTCAGCGACATCGCTCTTGATGAGATGATCCAAGAACTAACGGAAGATGCTCGGGTTCTCGCTTCGAAGAAGAAGATCAGTGTTGAAAGTCTGCAAATCAATCCTGTGACCATTCGGGGTGACGCGGCGCGCCTCAAACAACTGTTTCTCAATTTGATCGAGAACGCGATCAAATATACTCCTCAGCGTGGAACGATCACATTCTCTGTGACGCGTGAAAACGATCAGGCGGTCGTGAGCATCGGCGACACTGGCATCGGAATCCCAAAGAAAGATCTGCAGAAGGTGTTCGATCGATTCTATCGTGTGAAGTCAGACGGCAGCGGCAGCGGACTCGGGTTGGCGATCGCCAAATGGATTGCCGAGGCCCATCATGGCACCATACGGGTTTCGAGCCGCGAAAAAAAGGGAAGCACGTTCACCGTCACACTCCCGCTCTCTGCGGGCGTGAAGTAATGCATCATCTGTCCTCTGCATTCAAAGGCATCACTCTCCTCCATCTGACCTCACCTTGATTTTCGCACCTTTTTTCGCTATGTACGATGTGTCGTGCACGTTGTGGTGGTCCGTGCTACATCTTCCAAGCACTACGAGTTTGACATGTCTGCTGTACCGCGCTGATCGGGGGCTCCTCTGAACAACCCTATGAGAAAAACCTACTTCTTCTCAGACGCCCACCTCGGAGTCGGGACAAAAGAGGAGGACCGCCAGAAGGAGCAGGCTCTCGTGCGGTTTCTTGATTTGGTACGCGGCGACGGCGAGCAACTCTTCATTGTCGGCGATTTGTTCGACTATTGGTTCGAATACCGATTCGTTGTTCCCAAGGGGTATGTCCGACTGTTTGCGAAGCTGGCAGAGCTGACAGATTCGGGTATCAAATTGATCTACATGGCGGGAAACCACGATTTCTGGCTTCGGGGCTACTTTACCGATGAGCTGGGAATGACGATCGAGCATGAACCGATCGAGCGCGTGATCGGCGGGAAGAAGTTCTACATCCATCACGGGGACGGTTTGCTGAAAAACGATACCGGGTACAGAATCTTGAAGCGTGTGCTTCGCAACAGAACCAACATTTTTCTCTTTTCGCTTGTCCACCCGGATCTCGCCGCCCGCATCGCTCGTTGGTCGTCTCAGAAGAGCCGCCGATACACGTCAAAACGTGAGTATGAAGGCGACGACATGACAGAGTTTGCGCGCACGAAGATCAACGAAGGATATGATTTTGTGGTAATGGGACATAACCACGTTCCGTGCAAGCGGAACATCGGTTCTGGCGTTTACGTCAATCTTGGAGATTGGGTGCGTGAAAGGACCTATGCAGTGTTCGACGGGGCATCGCTCGACTTGAAGTCCTGGGCGTAAGACCGAGAAGCGTCTATCATCTGATTTGACCGGCCATGGCAAAGAAGACATACAGTTCCGAAGAAATGGATCGATATTTCAATGATCCCTCATACCAGCGTTCGTTCCTGGGCCGGGGAAAGGGATTCTTGAATCGGAACCGGAAGCTTGTTCTTGGCATCTCGATCTTCATCATCGCTCTTCTCGCGTGGTACGGATATTACATTGCGCGAGGACTTCCTTCCCTTGACGAACTTGAAAATCCCAGACCGGCCCTCGCATCGAAAGTTTACGCTGAGGACGGCGCCGTCCTCGACCAGTTTGCCGAACAGAATCGCACCCGCATCGAATTGACGAAGCTCCCCCAGGGCCTCATCGACGCGTTGATTGCCACTGAAGACAAGGATTTCTACACACAATGGTGAGTCAATCTGCCGCGATTCGCCCGTCAAATGGTGATCAATCTGCTCACCTTCCGCCAGTACGGAGCCAGCACGATCACGCAGCAGCTTGCGCGCAACCTGTACAAACTGCAGGGTCGGGAAGAATCGATGTTCGACAAGATCACAAGAAAAGTGCGCGAATTCTTCTCATCCGTTCAGATCGAACGCAACTTCACCAAGAAAGAGATCCTCGAGTTATATCTTAATGTCTCGTTCTTCGGCGGCAAGGCCTACGGCATCGAGTCTGCTGCCCAACAGTATTTCAACAAGTCCGCTGCTGACCTGACTGCTCCCGAGTACACTTTGCTGGTTGGAATGTTACAGGGACCAAATTACTACAATCCCTTCAGGAACTTCGACCGGGTATTGCGGCGCCGGAGCATCGTCCTGAACCAGATGTTACACGACGGGAAACTCGACGCAAAGCAGGTTGACATCATCAAGTCAGACAGCCTCTTATTCCGGAATTTCGAAGCCGACTACAGAGTTGGCATAGCCCCTCATTTTGTAGAATGGGTACGGCAGCAACTCGAGCTGAAGGCAGAGACCTATGGGTTCAATCTTTATCGTGACGGTCTGCGCATCTACACTTCTCTCGACAGCCGCATGCAGCGTTACGCCAACCGTGCTGTCGACGAACACCTCTCGAGCTATCAGGACAGGTTCGACAAGTATTGGGACTGGAAGAAGTATCCCGAGATCCTCGAGAGCAACGTTGACAAAATGATCCGGGATCTGGATGTAATCAAGAAAGCGAAAACACCTGCGATCCGTGACAGCATTGTCGCTGCTCTCAGAACGAACAGCATGTTTGTCGACTCGGTGAGGAAAGCTGCTCGTACCATCGAAGTCGGGATGGTCGCCATCGACCCGCACAACGGGCATATCAAAGCGATGGTGGGAGGCAGAAGCCGCGTCTTCCGGTACGGACTGAACCACGTTACACAAATTCATCGCCAGCCCGGTTCGGCGTTCAAGCCATTCGTCTATACCGTCGCACTCGACAATGGAACTCCTGTCACGTTCACCCTTCCGAACCAGCCTGTGACGGTCATGATGCCTGACGGCACCCGATGGACTCCGCAGAATTTCGACGGAGGATTTGGCGGCTGGGTAACGCTGCGCGAGGCCTTGAAGCGATCCATCAATTTGATTGCAGTACGGCTCATCATGGAGTACTCTCCACCCAAGATCGTCGTTGAGTATGCCCATCGCATGGGAATCAAATCATTTATTCCGCCGTACGAATCCATCGCACTCGGAACCGCAGAAGTAACTCCGCTCGAACTCACCTCAGCATACGGAGTCTATTCGAACGAGGGCGTTCTCGTCGAACCAATTGCCATCCTTCGTATCGAAGACAAGGACGGAAATCTGATCGAGGAAAACGTACCCGAAAAGAAAGAGGTGCTCAGCAAGGAAACTGCGTACCTGATGACAAACCTGATGGAAGGCGGCGTGAATGAGGAGGGGGGCACAGGCCGGTCGGTTCGTTCGTTCTTTTCACTGCCGGCGGCCGGGAAGACCGGAACAACCAATGACTACGGTGACGCATGGTTCGAGGGCTTTACCCCTCATCTTGCTGCGGGCATTTGGGTAGGCTTCGATGACAACCGCATCAAGTTCGGAAGTGCAGATGGACAAGGGGGGCGCGCAGCTGCGCCGATTTTCGGACGCTTCATGAGGTACACGTACGATGATCCCGAAATCGGACTTCAACTCGACTACTTCAAAGAGCCGGACGGAATTGTGACGGACACCATTTGCGTCGACACCAAGAAGAAAGCCCGCGAATTCTGCCCCGAGAAGACGACAGAAATCTTCAACTCAAAATACCCCATCGGTCAGTGCGACGTTCATACCAGCCCCAATTGGCGAGTCGAAAAGAATCCAAGCAAGGTAAACTGGTAGAAACAGAAGTTAGGAGTCAGAAATCAGGAGTCAGAAGATTTGATCCTCTGTTCTGGATTCTGAATTCTGGATCACTGCTGTCCGGTTAGAAGTTGAATAGATTCAACTGATTAACGGGAGAGGCAGAGTCAATTGGGAATGAGGTCGCTGTAAGTATTTGATTTATCGGTTCTTTCTCAAAAAGGGTGACGCTCAAAATTTGTAAAATTGTGT
>JAPLFP010000154.1 GCA_026390585.1 Ignavibacteriales bacterium
GTTATTATGACGTTGAATCGCTCAGGGAAGCGATCGGAACGGCTGATTACGTGCTTCACATCGCCGGCGTGACAAAAGCACGGAAGCCGCGAGAATACAATGACGGCAATGTCCTTTCAACAAGGAATCTCCTGGAGGCTGCGGCCGCAAATCCAAACTTGAAGAAATTCTGCTTCATTAGCAGCCTCACGGCCGCAGGACCAAGCGCTGATGGCAAACCGGTGGATGAGGATACGCCCTGCAACCCCATTACGACATACGGCATCACAAAGCTCGAGGCAGAGACGATCTGTCAACTTTATGCCAATCGAATCCCACTTGTGATCCTGCGACCTTCCGCCGTTTATGGACCCAGAGATCACGACGGTCTGGAGATTTTCCAGTGGGCAAGCAAAGGTTACATTCCTGCGATGGGAAGCAAGGAGAAGATGGTCAGCCTCATCTACGGGCCTGAGCTTGCCCGGGCCATCGTCGAGGCAACCGTTTCGGAGAAAACAACCGGAGAAACGTACCTCGTTGCCGACCCGCAATCGTACTCATTTTGCGAAATCGTGGGGAAAATTGCGATCATGGCCGGAAAACGTCCCAAGACCATTCTTTTCCCAAAGTGGCTTCTCTATGGTTTCGCCGGAATATATGAAGCCATATCGGTGTTTCAATCGCAGCCTGCTGTTCTGAACCTCGAAAAGGTCCGCGACCTCGTTCAGAAGAATTGGGTGTGCAGCCCCAAGAAGCTGGAAGAACACATCGGATTCCGGCCTCAAGTATCGATCGAGGACGGACTGAGGCGCACGCTCGACTGGTACAAGGAATATGGCTGGCTGTAGCCGCTCACGCATTCAACACTTGTGAACACAATCTTGAGATTATGCAGAACTATGTCCTGGTATTTCTTGGCGGTGGATTAGGGGCGGCCGCGCGCTATTGGCTTTCGGGCTGGATACCCCGGAAAATTGAGAGCGACCTCCCACTCGGCACGTTGGCAGTCAACGTTCTCGGGTGTTTTCTCATCGGTCTTTTCATGTCCGCGTTCGAGGAGCGATTCCTCACACAACCATCATTGCGCGTCTTCCTCACGATCGGAATCCTCGGGGGATTTACAACCTTTTCTACCTTTAGTTTCGAAACCATGGCATTGATAAGAGACGGGGAAGTATTGTTCGCGACGATGAATATCGTTGTCAGCATTATGACATGCATCGGGGGAACGGCGATGGGAATGTACATCGGCAGGTTATTCTGACATAATGGAGACGATCCTATGAAACTGGCGGGTGACGGGAAACTCCTGAGAATCTTTCTTGGTGAGTCTGATATGCTGGACCACAAGCCTCTCTATGAAGTCATTGTGCGGGCCGCCCGCAAGGAGGGGCTCGCCGGCGCAACTGTCTTGCGAGGAGTGGAAGGATATGGTGCAGACAGCCGCGTCATCCACACGGCGAAGATCCTTCGTCTCTCCGAAGACCTTCCCATTGTCATCGAACTTGTCGACACAGCAGAGAACATCAGAAAGTTCCTCCCTTCCGTTGACGGGCTCTTCGAACAGGCGGGGTGCGGTGGAATGATGACGATCGAAAAAGCTGAGGTGATCCGCTACCAGGCGGGGAAACAAAAATAGAGTTTCGAAACAGGATGGGGAGAGAAATCTCAGCTCACGTCGAATCCGAAGGTTTCGTTGCACGAAACCAACTCATCTTCACGGGACCCGTAGATCCTGTATTCGATGCGATCACCCGATTCGAATGACCCGAGGTTCATCACCCAATACGAGTTGTTGCGCTGTTCGCTGTTTGAGTTCCACTGAGCTGGCATTTTGCAGAACAGCTCTCTCCCGTCTTGTGTGTAAAGTGTGATCTCGAGCCACACAGACTGCCCCCCCTCGATCGGGTAAGTCCCGATCCACAACTCCACTTCTTGACCGGCGGTAACGTATTCCGGTATGCGAGAAGCGTCAACGGTGTTGTGCCAAATGATCATACACACCTCCTCCGTTGCTGCAAAGAACGCTGATCCGCAAAACAACGGCGGCAAGTCTCCACTTCGCGCAGTTGTGCACGAAGTCCCCGGACTGCCTCATGAGGATCGACATGGCAAGCCAAGAGTGAGAGACAACACTCAGGGATGAGTGTCACCCAATTCACTCTATACAAACCAAATCATTTGCCCGGTCAAAAGCAATAAGCGTTAGAACGTAAATTGATCGAAGTTCTCATATTTGGCAACGCAGTGCATGTTCTTCTAAGCAACGATGATGGCTTCAGACTTGACAAAAGGAAAGCAAACGACCATCTTTAGTCATCGTCTTTGACTCGACTAACGAACAATGGTCACACTTCTTTCTTCAACCCACGTATCGAGAATACAACTTCTCCGCGAAGATGGACGCCGCAAATCGAATCAGGCACGAGGGATTAGTTAATTCGGTTCTCTGAACGGTTGAAACGAATGTCATGAAACTCAAGAATCTGCTCTCTATTCTCGCACCGTTTGCACTCTTGCCCATTCTCTTCATCGCCGGATGCACCAATCATCTCTCTGATCCTGATCAAATCGTGGGATCCGGAAAACTCACATCCGAGCCTCGCAGCCTCCCGGCATTTACCGGCATTCAGGTGACAGGCAGTGCCAAGATCGTCATCAAACAGGATACGGTCCAATCGCTGCGCATCGAAGCAGACGATAACATCATGGATCGCATAACGACCGTTGTCAATAATGGCCTGCTCGTTATCGGCCTGCAGCAAGGTTCCTATAACAACGTAACAATCAATGTGTTTGCTTCGATGAAGGCAATTGAGAGGCTGGAATGCGTTGGCACTGCCGACTTTGTGACTTCCGGACCTCTCCAATCTGAGGGGATCACCTGCAGGGTCACAGGCGCAGGAACGATGACTCTCAGTGGCACCGCAACGAAACAAACGATCGAAGTGACCGGGACGGGAGACGTTCATAATTTTGGACTCGTCTCCACTCGTTGTGCTGCGACGATAACAGGCCTCGGTAACCTCGAAGTGAATGTCACACAACAGCTGGATGCGGTTGTTTCGGGAAGTGGATCAATCATCTATACGGGCAACCCCGGCGTCGTCAACAAGACGATTGTATGGATTGGTTCGGTCAAGCCAAAGTCATGAGTGAAAGAGTCTGTCCATGGTGGCTAGGATATGTCCTTGCCGCCCCAATGAGAAAGCTCGCTCAGAATCCGTCGAGAATCCTGTCGCCATATATCAAGCAAGGAGACACCGTTCTCGATGCTGGAAGCGCGATGGGGTTCTTCAGTTTGCCGATGGCACATCTGGTTGGAGAGACTGGCCATGTGGTTTCTGTAGACCTACAGGAAAAAATGATCCGGGGACTGAAGAAACGAGCGGTCAAGGTTGGAGTGGAGAAGAGGATGGAAACGCGCGTCTGCACGGCGCGGTCACTCTGCATCGACGATTTGGCTGAGAAGATCGACTTCGCCCTGGCATTTGCAGTCGTCCATGAGGTTCCGGACCCTGCAAGATTCCTCAATGAAGTTCATTCCTCTTTGCGAAAGAGCGGCCTCTTCCTCTTGTCAGAACCCACGGGCCATGTCACGACGGAATTGTTCAACGGAACTCTCGCCGTTGCGCGGGACATCGGTTTCCATGTCGTGAGTTTTCCAGTGATCCGGAGAAGCCACTCCGCCCTTCTAGCGAAACCCTAGTTCTTGATGCAGCTGGCCAAGAGCGAAGGAGCGGTATCGATTATCGAAGCGCGACGCGGAGGTAATGGATGAGGTCGTAAGATACTGCTGCCACGACTGCAGAACATGGTATTGTGAGGATCCACGCGACAACAATTCTCCCGGCCAACCCCCATCGGACGGCAGTTACTCTCTTCGTCGCCCCAACCCCCATGATTGCGCCGGTGATCGTGTGCGTTGTGCTGACAGCAATGCCGCTGAACGCCGTGAGCAACAGCGTGATGCCGCCGGCTGTTTCGGCACAAAATCCGCCCGACGCCTTTAGTTTCGTTACCTTCTGCCCCATCGTCTTGACGATTCTCCAGCCACCAAACAGAGTCCCCATAGCAATTGAGAAATAGCAGCTAAAGATAACCCAAATTGGCACTTCAAACGTTTTCAGAAATCCCGTCGTCACGAGAAGTGTCGTAATCACGCCCATTGTTTTCTGAGCATCATTCGCTCCATGGCCCAGACTGTACAAAGCAGCCGAGAGGAGTTGAAGCTTTCTGAACAAGTTGTTCACCCTTGAAGAAGACCGGCCATGGAATATCCACATCATGCTCACCATCAGGGAGAATCCAAGGATCATTCCCATGACCGGTGCGACAACAATAAAGATAATTGTCTTTACCCATCCGCTGACGATGAGCGTGGCTAGGCCCGCTTTGGAGATCGCCGCACCCGCGAGACCCCCCATGAGCGCGTGAGACGAACTTGTAGGGATGCCGAAGTACCACGTCACCAAATTCCACACGATGGCCCCAGTCAAAGCACTCAGAATTACGTACTCATTGATCGCTGTAAGTTCGACCAGCCCTTTGCCAATAGTCTTGGCGACCTGAACGTCGAACAGAAATGCGGCGGCCAGGTTGAAAAATGCCGCCCACATCACAGCCTTTCGGGGAGTGAGGACCCGCGTCGAAACGATCGTGGCGATCGAGTTAGCGGCGTCGTGGAACCCATTCAGGAAATCGAAGAAGAGGGCGAAGAGGGTAATGGCGACTACGAAATAGAGCATGGCAATTCTCTGTCGACGTTCTATGCGTTCTTGATGTAGATGCCTTCGAGCACATTTGCTGCGTCTTCACATTTGTCTGTCGCTGTCTCCAAGCCGACAAGGATCTCCTTGATCTTGATAATCTGGATGGCATCCTTTTCCTTGTCAAAGAGCTCGGCGACAGCGTTGTCAAAGATATCGTCAGCAATATTCTCGTAGTCGTTGACCTTCTGGAAAACACGCTGCAACTCATTTTTCTTGTTGATATCCCGCAACATTCCCACCCCACAGTCGAGTTCGGCGATGGAGAGCTGTAAAACATCAATCAACCGGATGACGGATTCAGGGAATTCTGTCAGCTTATAGAGTGAGGCACGGCTGGCAGTGCCGTCCATATGATCGAGGACATCATCGAGGGCCGAGGCGAGTTCGTGGATGTCTTCCCGGTCAAATGGGGTGACAAATGTCGCGTTCAGTTCAGAAAAGATCTGGTGGGTGATACTGTCGCCGTGGTGTTCGAGCTCCTTGATCTGCATGATGAGCTTGTCCCGCTCTGATGCCTCCTTTGTGACGACGAGTTCCTTCAGAAGAGCGGCGGCCTGAACGATGTTGCGAGAAGCCTGTTCAAAAAACTTGTAGAAGTTTTCGTCATGAGGGAGAAGCTTCTGGATGAGTCTGTCGAATTTCATGGTCGTAGTCCATTCACAATAGTAGGATTCATGTCATTTAGCTTCCGAGCACACCACTTGTCGGACGCTAAACGTTTGCGTTAAGGACTTTCTCTTCAAGCGATTTCCGGTATCGTCGGAGCTTCGCTCGAAGCTCAGGATGCTTTGCAGCCATGATGGCCACAGCCAGCAACGCCGCATTTGCGGCTCCGTCAATTGCGACGGTGGCAACCGGAATTCCAGCCGGCATCTGGACAATCGAAAGCAACGAATCCAAGCCATTCAGCGCCTTGGATCTGATGGGGATACCAACCACCGGCAACAGCGTCTTCGATGCGACCACGCCTGGCAGATGCGCTGCACCACCTGCGGCAGCGATGATCACTTCCAATCCATTCGATTCTGCTTCTGCCGCATACTTCATCGCGTAATCCGGCGTGCGATGCGCTGAGAGGATCTTCAGCTCAAACGGCACGCCAAATTCCTTCAGGATGTCCTTTGCGGGTTCCACTTGCTTAAGATCGGAGACGCTGCCCAGCATAATGCCAACAAGGGGACGTTCCTCACTCAATTTCCGTTTGGAAGGCATACGAATGTTCTCTTCGATGATTGGTGGAGAAATGAAACAAGTGCAGGGGTTCAGGACTTCGCTGATCGTGCAATCGCAACCTGGTTCGCGATGAGTGCCGCGGTTGCTCCAGCGCCGAAGCCATTATCAATATTCACAACCGTCAGGCCCGGCGCACACGATTGCAGCATCGTCATCAATGCGGCCTGGCCGTGACCACCATAACCATAGCCGGTGCTCGTCGGAACACCGATTACAGGAACTGCGACGAGACCTCGTACCACAGAAGGCAGTGCCCCCTCCATGCCTGCAACGACGACGATCGCCGAAACCCCTTTCGAAAGGACAGCATCGAGAGGTTCCAAGAGTCGGTGAATACCGGCGATTCCTACGTCATAGTGTGCAAGCACTTCACAGCCCATCACTTCGGCGGTCACTCGTGCTTCTTCCGCCGTCGGAACGTCAGACGTTCCAGCGGCAAGGATTGCGATAACCCCACCGGTTGGCTTTGGGCTGACCCCTTTTTTCGCGACGACAACCGTTCGGGCAAGAGGGACACGTTGAACCTGAAACTTCGTTCCAAGGGCGCGCTTGATGGCAGATGCACAGGCCTCATCGACGCGTGTCGCAAGAGCCAACCCTGCATCCCCCGCCATCCTCCGCAATGCCTCGACAACCTGATCAGTCGTTTTTCCTTCTGCCAGAATTGCTTCAGGTATGCCGGTCCGTTCGGTGCGTTGAAAGTCGAGCTTGGCAAATCCTTCAAGAATACCGATATGTTTGGAGTGGCGGTGGCCCATCGCAAGCGGGAATAAATATAACCGAAAATGTGCAAAACAACAGCAGAAAAGGATGCCTGCTCAGTCGTTGGAAGACATCACCCTTGGGAGGCTCGACGCAACCGATCCATGATCGTAGCTCCCAGGCCGTGCTCCTCCACCCCTTCTATGACGATGACATCAACTCGCAGCGCATCAAGTTCACGAAGTGTCCGGAACAAGTAGCGACCGAAGATTTCCATCGACGAAGGCAGCACACGATAGAAATCACCAGATTCAAGATGGGACAGAAGCTGAGAATGAACGATGCAACCGACGTTTTTCCCAAGCTGCCTTTGTTCCCGAAGCACGGCACCGAACGCAGCCGCGTCACCCATGCGAGCGAGAATGACCTGCGCTCGTGGAGCATAGTGACGATGACGCGTCCCAGGCGACCGTACACCATGTTCTCCTGATGTGTCTGTCTCAACGTTCCCAATCGCCTCTTCGATACGCTCGCGAGTCAATCCTCCCAATCGCAGAATGACCGGTGGATCGACGGTGACATCGACGACCGTAGACTCCAAACCGATGACGGTGGGGCCAGCGTCGAGAATGAGGTCGACATGACCGCGCAAATCATCGTAGACATGACTTGCTGCTGTGGGACTGGGCCTGCCGGAGAGGTTCGCGCTGGGACCAACGATGCCTTCGCCGAACGCCCTGATGAGGGCAAGTGCCACCGGATGACCAGGCATTCGAACGGCCACAGTATCGAGACCACTCGTCACAAGATCCGAGACGAGGATTGTCCGCTTCATCACGAGCGTCAGAGGACCCGGCCAAAATGCCTCGCCGAGAGTTTTCCCTTTGTCTGGTATTTCGTCCACGATGTCATCGAGTTGCTTCGTGCCGGCGACGTGAACGATCAATGGATTGTCAGACGGTCGACCCTTCGCTTCGAAGACCTTCTTGATCGCACCCAGATTGAGAACATCTGCACCGAGGCCATAGACGGTTTCCGTTGGGAACGCAACGAGTCCCCCCTTGCGCAAAACGGCGGCCGCCTGTTCGATTGCATCAGGATCTGGGTCCGTCGGTGACACAGAGAGTATTTTCGTATCTGCCAAAGGGGACTTTCCGTTTGTCAGTCAGTCTTGTTGTTGCCTTGTTCACACCACCCTGTTTGCCTGCGACGACGGTGTGCCTCGCAACCCAGATCCACGTATCACGCAGAGAGAGTTGCATTGTTGCTGGCAATATAAGCAAAATTGGGCACTCAGCCAACGTTGATGCGGTGCGGGCCTTCGGAATCTTGACGGACTCTCCGCCGGACAAACCTCACTTCAGTTTCTTGAATGCCGCGAATCCTTCCCAGGTCAGACTATCAACGTTTCCATCGGCACCGATGGTGAACACAATCGTGTCCTCTCCGGACGTCCTATCCTTCCACGTTATCTCAAATGTATCATAGTGCCAATGTTCCATCACCCCTTCGTAGCTGGCAGACAGCTGCATCGCTAGCTTCCCGTCTTGAAGTTGGACACTCACCTTGCCATACAATTCGTTTTCATACGTACCTGCGTACTTGTCGAGAGCAAGGGAGGGTTTTGTCCCTGTGACGCGAGCCTCGATTCTCTTCCTTTGTGCGGCTTTTGACTTCGCCTCTGCCTCGTTGGCAGTTGTTCGGAGCTCAGCACTCCAATCACGATCAGCACCTCCGAGCAGTCGGTCAAGAATCCAGTAGCCGATCGATTCGTGCAGATTCTCATTCGGGGAGTTCTGGATGACGACAAATCCAAACTGTTCTTCTGGAATGAAAAGGATACGCGTTCGCATGTAGTTAAGCGAACCTGTGTGGAAAACGATTTTCCGTCCGAGATAGTCCTGCAGGAACCAGCCCAAACCATATGACCGGAAGTGCATTGAGGGCTTCAAAGTCGCATCAATGGAGTCAATTCGTATGACTGTCTGCGACGATTGAATTTCCCTCACCACGTTGGTGCTCAAAAGTCGTTTGTTGGCGAACACTCCGTTGGCAAGATTCAGCCGAACCCATTGAGCCATGTCCATCACGCTCGAATTCACCGCACCTGCCCCACCGATGTTATCGTAATCAACCCAATTGACCGGCTGCATGACATCATCGATCCGATAGTGCGGGGAGGCAACATCATCTTTCCCCTGAAGGGCAGATACGGAAGTACTGCTGCGCGACATTCCGAGAGGCTTAAAGAGGCGCTCAATGATGAATTCATCCCAACTTTTCCCCGTAACGGCTGGAACTATCTCCCCGGCGGCGATGAACATCGTATTCTGATATCCGTATCGGCTCCGGAAACTCCATGCGGGCTTCAGGAGACGAACCCTGCGAAGGATTTCCTCGCGGCCAAAGCTCGATATGGACCATAGGCCATCTCCTCGTTCCAATCCGCTCCGATGACACAGGAGGTCTCGTACAGTGAGTTCTCTCGTCACGTACGGATCATACAGCTGAAACCATGGAATATATTTAGTGACGGGATCGTCCCATTTCAGCCTACCTTCGTCCACCAGCATGGCCAAGCATGCGACTGTCATCGCTTTGGTGGTTGAGGCGATCGCGAAAATCGTATTGGGTGTAACCGGAGCGTTTTCTCCCAGTTTTCGTACCCCATAACCTTTTGCGAAAATGATTGAATCATTCTTCACAATTGCGATCGCGAGCCCTGGCGTCTCCCATTCTTTCATTGCCTTCAAAATGTAGGAATTCAACCCCTCGAACGGCTCTGACTGAGCGAATAGCCCAAACCACACCGTGGACAAGAGTACGAAGACGGCGAACCCGCGAATCCGTCCATTCCCGAACCTCATATAATTCTCCTTTTTCATGACACCATGTTCATGGGAGGCTCACCGCTTGCCTGATGACGGGCCTTCTCAAATAGATGACCATGCCAACGGATGGAATGATCCAAAGAAAGAACCCTAGCACGATCGTAAAGAAACCGAGCGGGTTGATAAAGGAGTACTGGCTCCCTCCCATCCCGCGCATAGCCATCGACAATGTTTCCTGCATGTTTTTCCAGATGAGAAAACTCAACGTGGTATCGACCAACGCATTGAGTATGCCGACCCAACAGACAATCTCAAGAGCTTTTCGTCCCCAGGCCCGGAGCCTGACAAACTGGATCCCTGCGACAAGAGCAAACCCGAAAAACACGATCCCATACCATGTCCACACACGGCTGTAGCTGTAGAGATCCATCACCTTCTTCATCCCTTGCGGAACGTACTGGCTCAGCATCGACGCATCCAGATTGAAGCTATCGAGCGTGTTGAAGCTGAGCAGACTGATGGCATCGACCGCGATCATGATGACGGATGCCATGACGGTCGACCATCCGATCACTGGAATGGAAAGGGGCCTGGATGGCGGGGTTGTCGTTTGCATAGAGTTCTCCAATGACTGCGATGACTCGAGTGCTGATCTAAAGTCCGATGAGACCCGGGTTGGGAATCAAGGCAAGTACAACGCTCTGATAACAAGCACCGGAAGAAACTTAGCGAACACGTGTCCGAAAAGCAACTCTAGAAGATCTGCGCCACGCCGAATGTCAGGAAGAAACCTCGCGGCTGCATGAACCGGTACGAAACGTCCAGGCGGAAGAGTGAGAAGAGTCGACTGAGACCCATACCGGCCTCCGAGTACCATCCGTTGGTCGTTTTGCCGAACGGAGGCGTCGATGAACTCCATGTCTGTGCGACGGTTCCGTGCACGATCAGCTCGATGCTGTTTCTGTAGAGGAACGGTATATCCAGAAGCAGGAATGGTACGCTTCGGAAATTATGTTCAACTGAAAGAGAGACAAATCGGTCGCCTGCAAATTCCTTCACATCTCCGGCGCGGAGAACGCCGAACGGACCGACCCCATCATATCGGGATTCCAGGCTGAAGAATCGCTGCGGCGGAAGAGTGCCGGTGGATGCCCCGGC
>JAPLFP010000120.1 GCA_026390585.1 Ignavibacteriales bacterium
GCTTCGGCGGGCAGGTGCTCAGGATGTGTCCAAGTCTCGTTTACTCAGCCAGTCCGCAAAAAGCGTGTCACACCCTGAGCGGAGCGAGTGATTCTTACGAGCCCCGCCTTCGGCGGGGTAGACGGAGCCTGCACTGAGCGGAGCGAAGTGTCGAAGGGTGATCTGCCTTCATCCGACAATTGCCAGCCTCAAACCAAGTGGAATGGCGGAGAGGGCAAAGCTGTGGAAGTGACCATCACCTCCCGCGAACACATAAGCAGTGCCAGCGTGAAGAACATTGTGACCACCTCCCATAAACGCCATAATCTAGGAACCGAGTTGACTTTTTCTCCGTTAAAGATGTATCCAAATCGGCCCTCTCACCATTCTGTTCAAAAGGAGGAGACTTTATGAAGCAACGTTTCTGGTTCATGTTTGTGACTTTTCTTTTCATCACCTCATTAACACTCGCGCAACAGCCCGCTCCCCCGGTCGACACGACCGCGATCGCAGCGATCAGAGAAGAAGCCCTGAAACACTCTGAAGTCATGACGACGCTGAGCTACTTGACGGACGTCTACGGACCGCGGCTCACCTGGTCTCCCGAATACAGGGAAGCAGCTCAATGGGCTAGCGGCAAGTTGAAGGAGTGGGGATTGCAGAATGTTCACTTCGAAAACTGGGCACCGCTCGGCAAGGGGTGGACCCTCAAGAGGTTTTCTGCCCAGGTGACTTCACCGCGTGCATTCCCACTGGAGGCATACCCGAAGGCGTGGTCCCCGAGCATCAAGGGAACAGTCGAAGGCGAAGTCGTGCTCTTCAAATCCAGCCTCGAATCGGATTTTGAGATGTTCAAAGGGAAGCTGAAGGGGGCGATCGTCCTCCTCAACAATGCGCGGCCGCTTCGTGCGCACTTCACGGCAGATGCATCCCGGATAACGGATTCGGCCCTTGTGAAGCTCGCAAACGCCGACGTTCCCGGCAGCCGCATGAAGATGGATTCGACCACGATTCAGTACTCTGTCAATATGCTGCAGGTGGCTGCAAAGAAGATCGCATTTTGTCAGAAGGAAGGTGCGGCCGTCCTCATCAGCAACGCCTATGGCGACGACGGCACGGTCTTCGCGCAGGAAGCATCTTCCGGCCACGTGCCGAAGGATCTCTCCGATTTCTACAGCCCTGCCACAAGTGCCTATGGAGAAAAAGCTCCAACGTTTGTGCCTCAGGTCTCCGTCGCTTCGGAGAACTACAACCGGATCATCCGGATGATCGAGAAGGGACAGAAGGTCCGAATGGCCGTAACTCTGGATGTTGCGATCACGAAGCCTGATTCCGCATTCAACATCATTGCCGAAATTCCAGGAACGGATCTCAAAAACGAGATCGTGATGATCGGCGCGCATTTCGATTCGTGGCAAGCCGGCACGGGCGCGACCGACAACGGGACGGGTTCAGCCGTATGCCTTGAAGCAGTCCGGATACTCCAGAAGCTCGGGCTCAAGCCGCGGCGAACCATCCGCATCGGACTGTGGGGGGGCGAGGAGCAGGGATTGTTCGGTTCGCATGCATACGTTTCGAAGCATTTCGCCGAACAGGAGGGCAACTACTTCAGTTCCCTGATGGGAGGACCCGCGGCTCCGATCACGAAGAAACCGGACTACGAGAAGTTTTCGGTCTACTTTAACAACGACAACGGGACAGGAAAGGTGCGCGGCGTGTACATGCAAGGGAACGAAGCAGCCCGCCCAATTTTCCGGGAGTGGCTTGCGAAGTACAACGACCCGACCGCGCAGACACTCTCCCTATCGAACACCGGAGGTACAGACCACCTTTCCTTCGACGGCGTCGGGCTTCCAGGCTTCCAGTTCATCCAGGACCCGATCGACTACGAAGTACGAACGCATCATATGAACGAGGATGTTTGGGATCGCGGCCAGGAAGGCGACTTGAAACAAGCGTCAGCGATCATGGCGATCTTCGCATACAACGCTGCGATGCAGGATGCGAGATTCCCGAGAAAGCCGATGAATCCTTCCTCAGGAAAGTAGATTGTCTTTCCATTTCGAAAACAAAACGGGGCAAGCGGATGCTTGCCCCTATGTTTTTGGTGCGGAGTTTCTGCCAAGTCCTGGATTCCCCAAACCTCACAACAGTCATTGCGAGCGTTTTGTGCGAAGTGACTTCTTCTGTCATCCCCGCATGTCCCGCTTTTGGATTCCGCTTGTGAGCGGGATTCAGAAAGCGTAACAGAGAGCGGAACTTTTAGCGGGGATCCAGAACGTGAACGGCATAGGCTGGGTGCCTGTGTGAGGCTCGGTTCTGGATTCCCGCTTTCGCGGGAATGACAGGGTGTGTTTTTAATTGCCTCGTCGCTTCCTGCCCGACTACTCGCCCGACTCCGTCGTTCGAGCGGGCGTCGGTCAGGCGGGCGCTCCCCGCAATGACTTGTTTTGTCTCAGGGTGTCAGGGTCCACACCCTGACACTTCCTTTGTTACAAATCTGCCAAGGTGTTGTCACGAAATGGTTCGTGACAACCCAGTAACAAAAAGGCGACCTTGATGGGTCGCCTTTTCTTTCTTGTGCATTAGGCAAAGAGCGGCTAGAACCTTAGGCCAACTGATACACGATGCACGTTTGGCAAGAGGTTGTACAAGGAGTACGAGTAATCAAACACAACCGTAGATCCACCCAATGACGCCAGAGCCCCGGCACCAAACGTTCCGGTTTCGGTGTCATAGCCGAATCTGTATCCGCCCCGGAGGAAGAACTGGCCCATGATAGCGACTTCCGTTCCGACGTTGACTCTCTCCTTGTTGTCGTTTGGATGAGCGGCGTCAGCTGCTACCAGGATCTTCATGCCATCCATATTCACAACAGTCATGGAAGCCCCGACTTGGAAATGGAGAGGCAGCGGATAGTCACTTGTCGCGAGCTTTGCCGGCGCCAGACGGTTGTTGGGGTTTTGCGCGTCTGCATCGTATTTGACGTTAAGGTCCTGTCCATCGTACTTCATGTCCGCGCCAAAATTCGTCATGCTCATGCCGATGGTGAGATTCCCGATGCCAACTCGGTACTGTGTCCCCACATCAAATCCCAGACCGCTCGATGTCTCATTCCAGATCCTCTGGTTGACGAATTTCATCGTCACGCCAACGCTGAAGTCCGGCGTCAGGCGGCGTGCATAACTCACCCCAATCATCAAATCCTGCGCATCGAACTTCTGCCCGGTACCTTCCGGTTGCAGCTCCGTGGTCACTTCCATCTCTCCCATCGTGAGCAAACTCATCGACACGCCAAACGATCCGATATCCTCCGACGTGTTCACGAAAGCGGCGTGGCTGAGATTCATGCCACCCCACCATGACGTGTAGGACGCGAACAATTCGTTCTCCTTCACAGAAGCGATTCCGGCGGGATTCCAGAAGAGCGCCGATGCGTCGTTTGCATTCGACACAAACGCTCCTCCCATGCCGATGGCGCGCGGACCCACGGGGACCTTCAGGAATTGAGCACCAGATGTGCCGACATTAGGATTTTGACCGTAGAGGTCAACGCACATCAGCAGAAAGAGGCCGGCAAACAGAATAGATGTTCTTTTCATGACTGGTCTCCTATTTGATCACCGCGAAGCGGCCGAGTTTTTCTGCAGTATCTGTTTTGACCAGGTATACGTAGACACCCGGAGCAATCTCACGCCCCCCTGCAGCTCTCAAGTTCCATGTTTCGGTCCCATTGTCGCTGTTGTGCTCGATCGTCTGCACCTTATCGCCAGCAACATTGAAAATGTAGATGGTACACTTATACGGCAGATTGTTGAATCGCAACACCCGAACCGGCTCCCGAACCAGCAGCCCGAATTCGGGTTCATACTGCGACGAAACAAGATACGGGTTCGGAACCACCTTGATCCTGTCGAGATCTGAGCTTGTCACCGTCTGCGTGGCTCCTGCGACGCTCGTGGAGAACGTGAAGCTGTCGTTGTATGTCACTCTGCTTTGTGGGAGGACATCTGCCAGCTGGATCGAGAGAGAAACTCCGCTGGTCGTAGTATATGTTGTCCCATACACGAATGGCTGCAGCGGCAAAAAGACTGTTGCTCCGCTCTTGACCACGATCCCTTGACTGATCACAAGCGAGTCCTCCTGTTCAGGTCGCTCTCCGGCAACCGAAGAAGTATCGGTCAACGTAAGCCGAAGACCTTCGAAGAGAATTGGAACGCCTGATGCATAGGATCCTGCCGCATTGACGATGGTTCCCTTCGTCAGGTCGCGCAGCAAGTACGTCGTCGGGGATGTGAAGACAAGGCTGAAGATGTCGGAAGAATTCGGACCATTCGCGTTGACTGCTACCTGAGTGAGGGTCAGAAGATCTCCCTGCTCGATGCGGACCATCGGTGCGAAGCCAATTGTGTAGGATTTCCCACCGGCATCAGGAACATCGATGGCCTGAATGTTGAACACGACATGGGAAGTACCACTCCCGGACTGATTCGGAGTGCTCGCTGTCACCGGCAGCCTGCCGAGTGCCATCGATCGCGGTATCGCAACTCCGAGATTCATGTCTTCCGGGGTCGTGCCTCGCGATGACTCGAGAATTGATCCTTGGGCATCCGCCAGACTATACGCCGTCACGGTGTACCAGTATTCAAAACCGTTCGTGACATTCGTGTCGACGTAGCTGTACTGAAGTCCGACATCTTTGCCAACCCCATCCAACCGGTCAAAGGATGCCAGCGGGACCGGGTCAGCGCCGAGATTCGGCTGCAAGTTGCGATCAACCTGATCCCAATGAAGTCCTTTGTCGACGCTTTTGTAGAGCCGATACCCCTCGAAGTTGAGCTTTCCGGTGAGTTGGTCCCGGCCTGATTCAGATCGGTTGTCCCAGGTAATCGTTGCCTTTGTGTTCCCCTGAGTCACAGTGACTTTGGGAGAGGCAGGTGGCTGTACAATCACAAAGCTCTTCGCAAGCAGGTCGTAGGCATGAACTGTGGTTGAATCCATCTCTGCGACTGTGTTGCCAGCGACCATAGCGGTGATAAACTTCAATGTGTCTCCCGGAGCCAGTCTGTACGGACCGGAGCTCGTTATGCTGATCACGGCACTGCCTTCGGCAGGCTGAGTGTCGAAGTCGTCGAAGTGCATGTTCGGTGCATTCTTGCCCAGATGGAAGAACTTAGGCCCCACACTCGATTGATACAAGGATTGTGTACTGGCCATCCGACCGAACTGGGTATCATCGTTGTCAGGGCTATCATCCTTATAGTTGCACCAGTGAACGTCGGTCACACCGAGCTCCACCCCATTCACTTTTGGAGTCTGCAACATCATGAGTCCAAAGACACCTATCGGGGAATTCCACTCGACCGATCGTGCATGCGTGTTGTAGGCGTGTATCCGGTTCCATTTCTTGTCAAAAGCGAGGCGGATGTAGTTGTAATCGTTGGCTTCGTCGTATCCGCCCGGTTCTATGTCACCATACAGACCAAAGAACACGCTGTCATAAGTTCGAGCCGAGTTGTTCGTAATCTGAAAAGTGAAAAAGATCATATCCCGAACGGACTTTTGGCTGAACGCGTATCCGGTTTGGTTGACCTGGATTCCAAGAACCTTCCTGTTGTTGTTGGAGTCGCTGTAGACGCAGTAGCTGTCCTGATTAGAAACGACAATCGGCTTACCAGAGGCGTC
>JAPLFP010000103.1 GCA_026390585.1 Ignavibacteriales bacterium
GTACTGGGAGCCTCTCAAGGCAGAGCTTGTGACTCTTCGTCAAACGGCGCTCCAAGCCGAAGAAGAAGTCTAGAAACTCTCTCGGTTGACCGTCTGTTCGGCGATTTGTACCGTTGGCTATTTGCTTTTCACTGTTTGCCCGAATGGTGAATTGTGAACCGTAAATCGACAACTCTTCAACCATTCACTCTTCACTGTTTACTGTCTTCTTCTGACTCCCCCTCGACTCGCGAAAAACGCTCGCTCGGGGTGTACTGACTTCTGCATTCTGACTTCTGTATTCTATCTTCTTCTGTCGATTCGCACCTTCATCCAGAACAGGTGCACGGCACGCTCAACCGGATAGGGGTAGACACTCAATTGAGGCTGAAGTTTTTGAACTTGGGGCATCTGCGAGCCACAAACATGGAGGCTTTGACTTGAGGGAGAAGGCCGAGTCCGGCACTATTCCTTGATTCTGTATTGCAAATGTCTTACATTGTGGCAGGAGAAAGGATGTCCAATGGCCAAAACAGCAATGATAAATGCCCGGATCGAGCCGAAGCTCAAGAAAGAAGTGGAAGGAATCCTACAGCGGTTGGGGCTGAACACCACACAGGCTGTGAGCTTGTTTTTCCGGCACGTCAAGAACTACCGGGGGTTGCCTTTTGAGGTGAAGCTTCCCAACGCTGCCACTCGGCGCGCAATTGAGGCGGCGCGAAGTGGAAACGTGCGACGGTTCCACTCTGCGAGTGAGCTTGCGGAGGAGCTTGAGCGTTCGTGAAAACTCTCGCCAGGACCAATCGGTTCAAGAGGGACTACAAGAAGGCGAAGGGGCGCAGGCGGGACATTCCGAAGCTTCTTGAAGTAGTCTCTCGCTTGGCAAGCGGCGAGAAGCTGGAGCCGAGGTACAGAGACCACACACTCGGAGGGGAGTATTTTGATTGCCGCGAGTGCCACATCGAACCGGACTGGATTTTGATTTATAGATTGACCGAGGATGAGCTTGTCTTGATACGAACGGGAAGCCACTCGGACCTTTTCGAGTAGCTCCCTCGCCAACCTGGAGAAATCGCGAACGGACAACAGGGATTTCCCTCTCTGTGAATGTTGCGAATGACGTATCGATTCATGATTCTGGGTGTCCTCTGATCGACGAATTGAACTGTTCACTTTCCAGTGTTCTCAGTTTGGCTTGGATTCTGTCTTCTGAATTCTCAAATGACTCACACATCGCCCTCATGATCACTACAAACCACATACTTGTCCTCATCCCGGCCTACAATGAAGAAACAAGGGTTGTCGAGGTCATCAAAGGTGTGCACGAGTATCTTCCTCAGGCGAAAATATTGGTGATCAACGATGGATCAGGAGATGGGACAGCCAGGGTGAGCAGAGAAGCAGGGGCCTGCGTGATAGACCATCCATTCAACATGGGTGTCGGCACGGCTCTTCAGACCGGATACAAATACGCTGTCCAAAATCAATTCCGGTATGTGATACAACTCGATGGAGACGGCCAGCATCCGCCGGCATTTCTGCCAGCGTTCGTTGCGAAGCTTAAGGAGACAGAGGCGGACCTCATCATTGGCTCGCGGTTCCTTCAAGGTCGCAATCACGATGTGCCGCTCGCGCGAGGGATGGGGAACGCGCTTTTCGGGAAACTTGTGACACTCCTGATTCGCGAGAAGCTCACCGACCCCACGTCGGGTTACCGGGCTTTGAAGTCCACAGCCTTGCAGTTTTGCGTTCAGGATACCTACGGATTTGACTACCCCGATGCTGATTTCCTGTTGACGCTGCACCGCTCGGGTTATCGCATTGAGGAAATCCCGATCCATGTCTTACCGCGCAAGGGAGGTCACTCCCAACACGGCGGCTTGAAACCTGTCTATTACACAATCAAGATGTTCCTTTCGATCTTCATCATCCTGTTGAGAAAGAAAAGCGTCCAGGTGACTCCGTAAGGAATGAGCTATGCATCCTCGTCTGAAAGTGTTCGTCATCCTTCTTGGTCTTGCGATTTTTCTGGGCATCATCGAGCTTGTCCGCAGACGGAAGCTTCGCGAAGAATACTCCTTCATATGGTTGATGACAGGTTTCGTCTTCGTTCTGCTGGCAGTGGAAAGTGATCTCCTCACTTTTCTCTCGGAGATGATCGGCATCGCTTTGCCCGTGAACACGCTGTTCTTCCTTGCACTCATGTTCATGATGTTGTTATGCCTGTATTTTTCGCTTCGGATCTCTGCGCTCACCACACAGGTGAAAAACCTCGCGCAGCAGCTCGCCTTGCTCCAGAGTAAAACCGATTCGCACACTTCGGACACCGCACCCTGAGTGACAAAGAAGCATCATCCGAGGAAAGAAGAACGGCAGCCGCACGCCTTTGGGTGGCAGCTGCCCATACCGCCGTGGGCTTCTTGGCTCGCGATCTGTGCGTTTGGAATCGCCGCATATTCCAATACGTTCCTCGGTTCGTTCCACTTCGATGACGAGACCTCGATCGTCACCAATCCTGCCATCAGAGATCTCAGCAATCTCAGGGGCATTTTCTATTATTCGGCGACACGGGTCATCACGTACCTAACATTTGCCCTGAACTACCGCGTCGGGGGACTTGATGTTGTTGGGTACCATCTGGTCAACGTCGCCATACACCTCGCCGCGGCCCTGATGGTGTGGCTTCTTGTCCGACAGATCTTGCAGTCGCCGGCATTTAGGGAGACTGATCTCGGGAAAGTGGCATCCATTATCCCGCTCTTTGCGGCGTTGATCTTTGTCCTTCATCCGGTTCAGACGCAGGCCGTCACCTACGTCGCCCAGCGAGCCGCTTCTCTGGCGACTCTCTTCTATCTTCTCTCGCTCTATCTCTACGGGCAGGCAAGAACTTCCCAGGTTGCGGACACAGGTAAAACCAGGACTGCCTTTTTGTTCATGGGAGCTTTCGTGGCTGGATTGCTCGGCGTGTTCTCTAAAGAGACAGCTTTCACACTTCCATTTGCTATCTTGCTGTATGAGGTTCTCTTCTATCGTGAAAAAGGAAAAACGAGGTGGGGGTTCATCGTGGCCATCGTTGTCGTGGTGGCCGCCATACCGCTGTTCCTGATCTCGAAGGGTATC
>JAPLFP010000187.1 GCA_026390585.1 Ignavibacteriales bacterium
GTAGAAGATGGCGAGGATACTTCGGGCAAAACCTCACTGCGTTTCCCCCGTCGACCACCATTTTGCCGAGGCCCAGAGCAACGTGGACGATGCCATCGGCGGAATCCTGCGGCGGCACCGGATAGAAATTGTATGACCTCGCAACTCCTGCAAAGGCAGGGTAGAATCGCTCTCCATGCCGCGAGCCGACCATGCGCTGGATAATCACCGCCATTTTCTCTTCCTGAAGCTGATAGGCGGTTGCTTTCATGTAGTCTTTGGCGCTGTGCGAAAACGTCGATGCATAAACGAGCCTGATGCTTTGAAGAAGTTCGCGCAGACGAACGGCAGGATCAGGGTTGTTGTTTGGGATCATGAATGTCTCATAGACCCCGGCAAAAGGTTGGTACTGTGAGTCTTCGAGAAGACTTGAAGAACGGACAGCGAGAGGCTCCCGATTGATATCCAGGAATTCCGTGAGCTTCTGGACAATGTCTTCGGGAAAATACGGAGCCTCGGAGAACCGACGATTCAATTCAACGTCATCCGTTGTTCCCAACGCAAAGGATTCAAGGTCGTTTCTTGTAAGGAACCGGTCGAAGACATCGGTCGCTATGACAACCGCCGAAGGTACCGAGATGTCGACATTCTCAAATTTCTGATCGATATGATAGTTTGTAATCAGAGTGTTCAGAAATCCAAGGCCGCGGGCCTTCCCCCCCAAAGAACCCAGTCCAATTCTCGCAAAGCTGTTCTTTGGGTCGAAGGTCTCTTTGTGAAACTCTGTGATCACTCCCCGCTGCTGGATTTCCCGGTACAGCCTCAATGAGTGAATGAGTTCATCCCGAAGACCTCCAACGGATTCGAAATCAGTGATCTTATGAGGGCGAAGCCGATGAGCCAGCCAAAACTCTGTTCTGGCCTTCAACCAATTCGAAAAGTGGTTGCGCTCGGCATGGAGGAGAATGCTCTCGTCAGGAACAATCTGGAGTTGCTCTTCCAAGGTCTTGAGACTATGGGCTCGACCCACTTCACTACCATCACGCATACGGAAGACAAAGTCGCCAAACCCGAAATTGCTGAGCATGAAATCCTGCAACTCGTGTAACAGTTTCGGCGAACCCTTTTGGAGGAATGACGCCCCTATTTCACGCGCTTTCTCAGCGAATGACGGATTGCTTGATTGCAGCAAGATGGGGATATCCTCGTGCTGACTGCGGACCATTTTGGCAAACAGGATCCCAGCTTCCGGATCTTTCACGCCATTGCGCTTGAAGTTTACGTCTGAAATGATGCCGAGAACATAGTCTTGGTACTTTTCATAGTAGTTCCACGCTTCCTCGAACGTGGTGCACAGCAGGATCTTTGGCCGAGCCCTCATCCTCAGGAACTTGTGAGTGAGATTGACCCCCTCCGAAAGCAGTCGCTTCGACTGATTCAGGATTTCCATGTAGATAATGGGCAGGTAGGAGGAATAGAAACTCACATTGTCTTCAACCAGAATGATCGATTGGACACCCACGAGGCGGGTGTCGTTTTCTACATTCATCTTGTCTTCGACGTACTTGATAATACCAAGAAGAAGGTGATAGTCTCCCTGCCAGATGAAGATCCTGTCGAAGATGGACGTATCGTAGCTGGCGACAAGTTCCTTTCGTTCGCGATTGTCGTACGCCAGGAGAATGATCGGAGCCTGAATGCCAGCTTCCCGCACCATTTTCGCGAATTTGATGACATTCATGTCCTCGATGTGGAGGGTCGCGATAATGAGGTCGAATCGCTGTTCATTGACGGCCAGATCGACAGCCTCAAGGCCGCTGGTTACGTGAGTGATATCGGGGGTTTGACTGAGGTTGAGGGCCTGGAATTCCTGCCGAATTAGCTCGTACAGTCTTCCATCTTCTTCGAAGAGATACTGGTCGTACAGACTGGAGACAAGCAGAATATCCCGAATCTTGAACCGCATCAGTTTTTGGAACGATTTGACGCGGGTATCGAGGAAATCCAAACCCGATATCTGATCGATTTTTGTCATATCGGGAGCTGCAGACGAATTGGAACCAACCGTGATTCTCCGCGGGACTGTCGGGATGAAGAGTTTATTGAAAAAGGCGTAACAACCCTTAGGACGAGAATCATAGACTCACCGTTGAAATAGAACCTAAGAGAGTTACGCCTTTTCCCTGCACACATATTCACTTGCCGGAAGATTCGAACGTGCAATAACCTCTGGCAATCGTTGCCGAACATGTGCTTTCAGATCAGACCAATCCCTGATCGAGCATCGCGTTGGCAACTTTCAAGAAGCCGGCAATATTCGCGCCGACCACATAGTTCCCCGGAACTCCAAAGCGATCCGCGGTCTCAACACAAGCATGATGGATATTCTTCATGATCTCGTGAAGACGACGGTCGACCTCTTCCTTGGACCAGGGGAGACGCATGCTGTTCTGAGACATTTCAAGACCCGATGTGGCAACGCCGCCAGCGTTTGATGCCTTGCCCGGAGAATAGAGGATTCCTGCATCATGGAACACCTTCACCCCATCCAGGGTCGTCGGCATGTTCGCGCCTTCGCAGACACACAGGCAGCTGTTCTTCACAAGCTCCTTGGCATCGTTGCCGTCGAGTTCGTTTTGAGTAGCACACGGCAATGCAACGTCCACTTTCACGCTCCAGGGTCGTTTACCGGGAGTGAATTCCACTTTGAACTTGTCAGCGTAGTCTTTCACACGGTCGTTGGCACTTGCGCGGAGTTGAAGCATGTAATCGACCTTCTCACCCGTGATGCCATCTTTGTCATAAACAAATCCATCGGGGCCGGAGAGCGTGACGACTTTGCCCCCCAACTCGTTGACTTTCAGCACTGCTCCCCAGGCGACGTTTCCAAAACCTGAAACAGCAACCGTCTTGCCAGCGATGGACTGCCCTTTGGTCTTGAGCATCTCCTCCGCGAAGTAGACTACACCGTATCCTGTCGCTTCAGGCCGGATGAGCGAACCACCCCAGTTCAGTCCCTTACCAGTCAACACTCCTGTGAATTCCTTTGTCAAGCGCTTGTACTGACCGTAGAGGAATCCAATTTCCCTTCCGCCAACGCCAATATCCCCCGCTGGCACGTCAACATCAGCACCAATGTGGCGGTAGAGTTCCGTCATGAAGCTCTGACAGAATCGCATCACTTCGTTATCGCTCTTTCCTTTTGGATCGAAATCAGAACCGCCCTTGCCTCCACCCATCGGCAGAGATGTAAGGCTGTTTTTGAAGACTTGTTCGAACGCAAGAAACTTGAGGATGCCGAGAGTCACAGACGGGTGAAAGCGCAGGCCGCCTTTGTAGGGCCCGATTGCGCTGTTCATCTGGATCCTGAATCCCCGATTGATGTGGATCTCGCCCTGATCATCCATCCATGGTACTCGGAACATCACAACGCGTTCCGGTTCAACCATGCGTTCAAGAATCTTTGCTGATTGATATTCCGGATGTTTCTGGAGGACGAGTTCAAGTGATTCGGCGACTTCCTGAACTGCTTGATGAAATTCTGGCTCGGCAGGATTCTTTGCTTTCACCTGAGCGAGCACGCTTTGAATGTATGCGGACATATCTCCCTCGTATGATCAATTGTGGACACCCCAAGTCTGGTCTTTGCCACTTTCTGGAGCAACTGTGCCGGTGCGAAACCTCACAACCACGTGGCACTTCGTGACCGCAACTCGAGTTTTACGTGCCTCAGAATATAATCGGATTTCGGTGAGCGAGCAATATGAAACCGGCATCATGAATATCTATTCACGCATTATTTCCTTACGCCGATTGGCTTTTCCTCAAAGGATCTTTCCCCCGGCGCAACCTGTGATCCAGCACCATTCGGGCGCTGCTTCCTAGGAATGACAAATCGCCGGGATGTAAAATCTGCATACATATGCAAGAAAGGGACGACCTCCCCGAGATCATCCCTTTTTTCTCCCCCTTGTCTTCACACCGGCCGCAGAAACTGTCAGACTATTTCATAAGGATGACCTTCCGCGAGGATGTGTATCTCTTGGTGGATTCGGTCGATTCGGCGACCAATCGGACGAAGTACACTCCACTCGGCAGATTGTCAGCAGACCATTGGAGC
>JAPLFP010000164.1 GCA_026390585.1 Ignavibacteriales bacterium
ACAACGCATTTGCGGCTAAAGGAAACCCGCCGGTTTGAGCCGAGAGAGATCATTATTGTGGAGGGGATCCTGATCTTTGTTGACAAGCCCCTTCGTGATCTCATGGACATCAAGATCTTTCTTGACACAGATGCCGACGAACGACTTATTCGACGCATTCGCAGGGATCTTCTTGAGCGTGGACGGTCCGTCGACTCGGTCATGAGCCAGTACATGAATACAGTAAAGCCGATGCATCTGGAATTTGTCGAGCCAAGCAAGCATTGGGCTGATGTGATTATTCCTCGGGGAGCCGAAAACTTGGTCGCCATTGACATGCTTGTCACCAAGATCAAATCGATGTACAGGTTGAAAGGCGGAGCGATGAGTTGATCAGAAAGTCTCGACGACTCCGGTAACCCTCTTTTCCATCGGGCAAACTTGAATTTCTTGACTATCCTTTGAAAAAAAGGTATCTTGTGGCATATTCTTCAATGTTTTCGGGCATTTTTGTTGTTGTGTTGAGTTTCTGCCCGGTTTGCACTGTAAGCTCTCAATCGAAAAGGTAAGATCTGAAAAGACCTTCTCAAAAACCCTTTGTTCTTCCCAGCGCACCAAAGCGAATTGATTCGACCTACAAGAAGACTGTCCTTCAAAATGGACTCCGTGTTGTTTCCGAAGAATTGACACACGTTCGATCTGTTTCTGTCGGTATTTGGGTCGACACTGGCTCCAGAGATGAAGGAGTGAAGACGAATGGGATCTCCCATTTTATTGAGCACATGGTCTTCAAGGGGACGAAGAATCGGTCGGTGAAGGACATCGCACGCAGTATTGAGTCTGTCGGCGGCTACATGAATGCCTTCACCGGGAAGGAACACACGTGCTATTACGCGAGAGTCTTGGATGAATATACTGAGCTCGCGGTCGATGTAATCTCTGATCTTGTTCTGAATAGCACACTTCCTGCAAAGGACTTGGAAAAAGAAAAGGGAGTGGTCATCGAAGAGCTGAAGAATGCGGAAGACGATCCGGATGATATCATCCATGACTATTTCGACAAAGCTCTTTTTGGCTCTCATCCTTTGGGCTATCCCGTCATCGGGACAGAATCAAATCTGCGGTCATTCACTCGTGATGATCTCTTGAAGTACATTCACAAGAACTACGTCCCCAACCGGATGGTGCTTGCGGCCGCGGGAAATGTCTCACACGACAAACTCGTTGCGCTGGCAGAAAAACATTTTGGTACAACACGAAAAAGGTCTCATGCAGCGGGGGCCGAGCGTAAGAGACCTCAATTGTATCATCCCGAGAAGAAGGATTTCAAAAAACCCATTCAGCAAGCACACATTTGCATAGGAACCCAGGCTTGGAGCATCAAGAGCAAACACCGCTACCCGACATTGGTTCTGAACACCTTGCTCGGCGATGGTATGAGCTCAAGGCTGTTTCAGAACATCCGGGAGAAGTACGGATTTGCGTACTCCGTGTACAGTTACGCGACGTTGATGAGCGATGCAGGCGTGTTCAGCGCCTACATCGGAACTGACAAACAGCACATCGAAACTTCCACCGATTTGATACTCAAGGAATTCGAGAAGCTCCGGTTGAAATCTGTAGGCAAGGCTGAGCTGAATAGGACGAAAGCACAGCTCAAAGGGAGCATGATGCTGAGCCTCGAAAGCATCCCGAATCGAATGATGAGGTTAGGAACTTCAGAATTGTATTTTCAAGACACAAACCCCATCGATGCGATTATCAGGCAAATTGACGGAGTTCATCAGGACGATATTCAGGCGATCGCCAATGAATTGTTCCGGGAGGATCGGCTGTCGAAGGTAGTTATTCACCCGGAACCAAAAGATCAGGTACCAACGAATGCCGAGACAGCAACCGCGACTTCGAAGGCGGGGCAAGTAGTTTGACGGTTGCCCTGATCTCAACCGAATTGTGTTTTGACAGGAAAGAACGATGACGACAATCACCCAAGAGTCAGTTCCTACAGCGAGTAAAAGCACGACGTCGATCCAAATTTCGGCCCGTGCAAAATCAACACAGGATTCCCCGATTCGAAAGCTCTCAGCGACTGCAGAGGCGAGGAAACAGAAGGGAATCAGAGTCTACCACCTGAACATCGGGCAGCCGGACCTCCCGACTCCTCCGATCGTTTTCGAGACAATTCGCGATTTGAAGATGTCGACACTGGCCTATGCTCCTTCCAATGGGTTGCCGCAGGCACTTCAAGCATGGAGGACCTACTTTGAGGGATTTGGCCTATCCTTGGAAGAGAAAGAGATAATCGTGACAGCCGGTGGCTCCGAAGCCATCGTCTTCGCGATGTGTGCCATTTGCGACTATGGCGACGATATCATCGTCTTCGAGCCCTTCTATACGAACTACAATGGCTTCGCAAGTATAGCCAACATCAAACTTAATCCCATTCCTTTGAACATACGGAATGGTTTCCATCTGCCGCCCTCAGAGGAGATCGAAAAGCACATCACCTCGAGGACTCGTGGTATTCTGATCTGCAATCCTTCGAACCCTACGGGTACGATCTACGCACGTGAGGAGATTCAGCGACTTGTGGAGATCGTTAAGCGGCGCAACCTGTTCCTGTTGTCGGATGAGGTGTACCGTGAATTCGCATATGGGACGCCGGTCAACAGTGTGCTGGACTTCCCGGAGATCGATGATCGGTCGGTACTTCTCGACAGTACTTCAAAACGATTCAATGTGTGCGGTGCCCGGATTGGTGCGCTTGCGAGTCACAACAAAGAAATTGTTCAATCGGCGTTTCGATTTGGCATGGCGAGATTGTCTGTCGCGTCGATCGAGCAGCTCGCTTTGGTACCGTTGCTGAAATCAGCACGAACGTATACTCAACCCATCGTTGAAGAGTTTTGGCGGCGACGGGATATCGTCTACGAAGGATTGAAAACAATCCCCGGCGTGATATCGTATGAACCGGAAGGAGCTTTCTATATCGTCATCGGTTTGCCTGTCAAGGATGCAGAGCATTTTTCAAAGTGGCTCATCGAGGAATTCGAGTATCAGGGTCAGACGATCCTTCTAGCTCCCGGACCCGGCTTCTACGCTACGCGCGGTGCCGGCGTGAACGAAGTTCGACTGGCATTTATGCTGAATGGTGACGATCTTCGAAAATCTCTCGTTGTCTTACGTGCGGCGCTCGAAGTATATGGGAAACGGTTCTGATTGAGTACAAGCTAGCATGATCGAAAGAACTATGGCGAAGATTACCATTAACGATAAGATGTTCGACGTCGATCCGGAGTTAACGGTCATTCAGGCCGCGGCGCAGAACGGGATTGAGATTCCGCATTTCTGCTGGCATCCGAAGCTAACGGTGTCCGGAAACTGTCGAATGTGCTTAGTGGAGATTGAGAAAACGCCGAAGCTGGCGATCGCGTGCTCGACACGAGTTGCAGACGGCATGGTTGTGAAGACAGAAAGCGAACGCGTGATCAAGGCTCGCCAAGCTGTCATGGAGTTTCTCTTGATCAACCATCCTCTTGATTGCCCTATCTGCGATGAAGCAGGAGAGTGCAAACTCCAGGACTACTCATATAAATATAGTATTGGGTACAGCAGGTTTGACGAAAACAAGGTCCATAAGCCCAAACGAGTTCGTTTGGGACCGAATGTGATGCTTGATGTAGAACGGTGTATCATGTGTTCGCGATGCATCCGCTTCTCAGACGAGATTGCCAAGCAGCCGGTTCTTACCTTCACGCAGCGTGGTACGCACGTCGTTCTAACCACCTTCCCGGGAACACATCTTGACAACGACTATTCAATGAACGTTATCGAATTGTGTCCTGTCGGAGCTCTGACGAGCACAGACTTCAGGTTCGCGTCCCGGGTGTGGGAGATGTCATCGACTGACAGTATCTGCGTGGGCTGCTCGAGGGGGTGCAATACTCATGTCTGGGTGCGGAAGAATGAAATCCTTCGCTTGACACCAAGATTCAACGAAGAGGTTAATTCGTATTGGATGTGCGATTCAGGGAGGCTGAACACATTCAAATTCGTCAATAGCCAGGAGCGGCTTCACAGGCCAATGATCCGAAAAGATAGTGCTCTTGTTGAGGTTGGATGGGATGAGGCGATTGCGCGGACGGTATCGGACCTTAGATCATTCAAGAAATCAGAAATTGCTGGAATCGGGTCCGCATATGCGACAAATGAGGACAATTATGTATTCCAGAAGGTGATGAAGGAAATCATCGGGACGAAAAATGTTGATTTTGTTCAACATATTGAGGAGAACTCCGATGACGAACTTCTGATCCGCGCTGATAAAACGCCGAACAGCCTTGGCGCTCGTCAGGTCGGTGTCAGACCTGTTGAAGGAGGCTCGGACATAGCGCGCATTCTCAAGGGTATCGAGGAAGGCTCTATCAAAGCACTCTATGTTCTTGAAGATGACATTGCACGGGACCCACGAATTGCAGCAGCGTTGCCGAACTTGCAGCTCCTGATCGTACACGCTTCAGTCCACAACAAGACGACGCAGTTTGCAGACATTGTGATTTCGTGCTCAACATATGCTGAGAAAAACGGAACAATGGCGAACTTTGCGGGAAGGGTGCAACGACTCCGACCAGCTGTCGCCACACTTGACCAGGATCGAGCCAAAGACGGCTTTGCGATGAGCCGATGGGACAAGTTCGCGTCTCAGAATGATCGTTGGGGTAGATCAGTGAAGAAAGACGCACGATCCTCTTGGCGTGTTTTGACGGCAATTGCCAATGCGCTGGGAGCCAAATTGAAGTACTCAACCTCCGAAGAAGTCTTCAAAGAGATCACTGACAAGGTGCCGTCGTTCAAGGGAATGACCTACGTTAGATTGGGTGCACAAGGACTGAACATGAGTGTATCGGAATCCGTCTCCAAACCGAGAGTGACTGCCTAGACATATGGAATCTCTTCTCCTCATATCGCTGATCAAGTTCGTTGCATACGTCTCGGTTGTCTTGGTGTCAGTCATTATGCTGGTCTATGCCGAGCGACGTGTTAGCGCCTTCATTCAGAATCGGATCGGGCCAAACAGGGTGGGCCCATGGGGACTCTTTCAGGCTCTTGTCGACGTTGTAAAACTCTTACTGAAAGAGGACATCGTCCCGAAGAACGCCTACAAACCGATACACGACCTTGCCCCGGTTATCTCCATCGCTGTCGCTCTGAGCACGTTCGCGGTAGTGCCGTTCGGCAATACGATCGAGCTCTTCGGAAATCAGGTCAAGCTCATGATTGCGGATGTGAATGTCGGCATCCTCTATTTGCTTTCAATAACATCGCTCGGCGTTTACGGCGTCACACTCGCGGGATGGTCGTCAAACAATAAGTATTCGCTTCTCGGTGGATTGCGGTCATCAGCGCAGCTGATAAGCTATGAGCTTTCCATGGGTCTCTCCATCATCGGCGTCCTTATGGTTTGCGGGACCCTGAGACTTGACCAAATTGTCCTCCATCAAACCACTTATCTTGGCGGCTGGTTACCGGCGTGGAACATCTTTCTTCAGCCTGTGGCTTTCATAACGTTTTTCATTGCCGCGTTCGCCGAGACGAATAGGTTGCCATTTGACCTTCCCGAGGCAGAGCCTGAACTCGTCGGGGGCTATCACACAGAATACACTGGGCTGAAATTCGGATTATTCTTCTTAGCCGAATACGCGAACATGTTCACGGCGGGTGCCGTTATAACGACGTTGTTCCTTGGTGGCTGGCATCTTCCGTATGCAGAATACCTCGGACTTTCTCCAACCATGTTGAGCATTCTGCAGGTTCTCACGTTTTGCGTGAAGCTGGTTCTTGTGGAGTTGTTCTTCATTGTTGTTCGGTGGACTATCCCGAGGTTCAGGTATGATCAGTTGATGAACATTGGCTGGAAAGTGATGTTGCCTTTGACACTAGTGAATGTGCTTGTGACGGGGGCTGTCATACTTCTGATTCATTGATAGGGGAGGAGTAGCAAGCTTCATGGGTTCGACTGGAAAAATCATCCGGAAAAAAGATCTGAATATCTGGCAAAAGAGCTATATACCGGAGATCGTCAAAGGTCTAAGACAGACGATTACCGAGATGTTTAAACCGAAGTTCACAATCCAATATCCTGAGGAACGGTTCAAGCCTCAACCTTCTTTCAGGGGGCGCCCCGTCCTCGTTCAAGAGAATGAGGTGGAACGATGCGTAGCGTGTGGTCTCTGCTCGAGGGTCTGCCCGGCGTTGGCAATTGAGGTGCAGGCATCGGAAACAGAACTTGAGAAAGAGCGATACCCGATCAAGTTTGAGATCAACATGGTTCGCTGCATTTTCTGTGGTTTCTGTGAGGAGGTCTGCCCCGAAGAAGCCATTGTCATGAGCAATGAATATGAACTTGTCTTCTCAAGCCAGGAAGAAGCTGTCTTCGGCAAAGACAAGCTTCTGATGACAACTGAGCACTTAAAAGATCGTCTGGAATTCCTGCGTCAAAACCGGTAGCTAGCAAGAAGACTCCGCTAGAACTAGTTCAAATTCTTCAATCATAAGCCTCTTGTAGTCAATCATTTCGAATCTATAGGCTCTGTGTACATTAAGAGCCTATCTTCCAAGACATCCGCTCCATTTTTCAGATTCCGCACTATCGCATCAGTCATCCAAAGAGGTGTCACGTGTTCTCAAAAGTCCTCAGCTGCGCGACCATTGGCGTTAATGCGCACATCGTTCAGGTGGAGACCCACATTGAGAGAACGATTCCGCGGTTCTTCATTGTGGGGTTACCTGATAACGCTGTCAAGGAAAGCTCCGAAAGGGTGTTCGCTGCCATCAAGAACTCGGGCTACCGATTCCCAAATCATAGAATCACGACAAGCCTTGCACCTGCAGACTTCAAGAAGGAGGGCTCTGCCTATGATCTGAGTATTGCCTTGGGAATTCTGGCGGCGTCCGAACAGCTTGATTCAAATGATCTCGGAGAATACGTCGTCCTGGGTGAGTTGGCGCTTGATGGCGCTGTTCGCCCCGTGCATGGATCATTGGTAGTGTCGATGGAAGTTCGAACGAAGGGTCTAAGAGGACTACTTGTGCCGGTTTCCAACGCGAAAGAAGCAGCGATGGTGGAAGGGGTACCGGTTTACCCTATAAAATCCTTGAAGGCTGCAGCCAAGTTCTTTGAAGAGAAAAAGAAATCGTTGGCTGTATATGAAGTAAACTCGAGGGACGAGTTTCTGAAGTGCCAGGTCCACTTGTCAGATTTCTCGGATGTCAAAGGGCAGGAGAGCGTAAAGCGAGCGTTGGAGGTAGCCGCGTCTGGAGGACACAACATCATAATGATTGGTCCACCGGGTTCTGGAAAAACGATGCTTGCCAAACGAATTCCATCTATCCTTCCCCCGCTGACTCTAGAGGAAGCACTGGACACGACGAAGGTTTACTCAGTTGCTGGGCTGTTACCGAGAAACACTGGATTGGTGTCAAATCGTCCTTTCAGATCTCCTCATCATACGATCTCTGATTCTGCTTTGGTGGGCGGAGGGTCGACACCTCGCCCAGGAGAGATATCGCTAGCGCATCACGGCGTTTTGTTCTTGGATGAGCTGCCGGAGTTTGCTCGTAATGTCTTAGAGGTCCTTCGTCAACCGTTGGAAGATCAAAGAGTTACGGTCAGTCGTTCAAAGCTATCAGTTGAGTTTCCTGCGAGCTTCATGTTAGTCTGCGCAATGAATCCATGCCCTTGTGGAAATTATGGTAATCCCACTCAAGAGTGCACATGCTCTTCTATGCAAATTCAGAAGTACGCTGGAAAGATCTCTGGCCCGCTGCTGGATCGAATTGACATACACGTGGAAGTGCCCAGTGTGAAGTATGTCGAACTTGCATCCAAGAGGGCAGGCGAGTCCTCAGAAAGCATCAGAAGCAGGGTCGTAGCAGCGCGCACGTTGCAGGCACGTCGCTTCACGGGGAAGAAAGGGGTGTTCTGCAATTCGGATATGGGACCCGCCGAGCTCAGAGAATTCTGCACAATTGATGGGGGAGGGGCCGATCTGTTAAAGAACGCCATGAGCAAGCTGGGACTTTCAGCTAGGGCGTACGATCGGATCCTGAAAGTGGCGCGCACCATAGCCGACCTTGCAGACAGTGATGCGATCCGAGCTGAACATCTGGCCGAAGCAATACAGTATCGTAGCTTAGATCGCAGTTATCGTTCAGGATGAACAATCCTCCGGGAACCTTTGGCGAGGTCTCCGGTTTGTATCTGCTGGCGTCTTTTCGTATATTTGACACTAGACCCGTTTTTCCGCGACAGTGCACGAATGAGAGGGAACTTGAAATTGCACAATGTAACGCTCATACCTGGTGATGGCATCGGACCAAGCATCTCTGAAGCCACTCAAAGGATCATTTCATCAACCGGAGTCGCGATCTCATGGGATGTCCAAGAAGCGGGCATTTCTGCGATAGAAAAGTACAAGGACCCGTTACCTCAACAGGTCATTGATTCGGTCGCACGAAACAAAATTGCCCTCAAGGGGCCACTGACAACTCCTGTCGGAACTGGATTCAGGAGCATCAATGTTGCTCTTCGCAAAGAGTTTGATCTCTTCATCAATCTTCGACCTGCGAAGTCATTTGTCGGTGTCAAGGCAACGTTTAGAGACGTCGATCTCATCATGTTTCGAGAGAACACCGAGGAGTTTTATGCTGGGATCGAACACTACATCGATGCCAAAAAGAGCGCTGCCGAGACAATTGGGGTCGTGACGAGGGCTGGATGTGAACGAATTGTGCGCGCTGCCTTCGAGTATTCCCGAAAGCATGGGCGAAAGAAAGTAACGATCGTTCACAAGGCCAACATCTTGAAATATACAGGGGGCCTTTTCCTGGAAGTGGGAAAGAAAGTGGCGAGTGAGTTTCCAGACATACAATGTAACGATCGGATCATCGACAACATGGCGATGCAACTCGTTCTCAATCCACACCAATTCGATGTCATCGTCACGACAAACCTGTTCGGCGACATCTTATCCGACCTGTGCTCAGGTTTGGTGGGTGGACTTGGATTGGCTCCAGGTGCCAACATCGGCTACGATGCTGCATTGTTCGAGGCCGTTCACGGAAGCGCGCCCGATATTGCGGGACAAAATCTGGCCAACCCGTGTGCCATGGCGCTGGCCGCGGCGATGATGTTGGACCATTTGGGCGAATTGGACGCGAGCACAAAAATCCAACGTGCTATCGCGGAGATCATCAAAGATGGCAAGTTTGTCACACGGGACCTGAATCCGGAGAAATATGTCGGCACGATTGAGATGACGGACGCTATTGTTAAGACGATTGAGAGAATGTAGGACTGTTCTTCACGGCGAAAGCATGCAGATAGGTTCCATCAATATCGACAAACCCATAGCGCTTGCTCCGATGGAAGATGTTACGGGGGTGGCGTTCCGACTGGTGTGCAAACGGATGGGGGCGGATATCGTCTTCACCGAGTTCGTCAACTCAGAAGGTCTGATTCGCGAGAACGCAAGAACCATCAAGAAAATGGAGTTCGAAGAGGAAGAGCGACCTTTTGGCATACAGATCTATGGCAGCATTGAGGGTTCGATGGAGCGCGCCGCCGCGATGGCTGAGAGCTTCCAGCCCGATCTTATTGACATCAACTGCGGATGTTGGGTAAAAGATATTGCCATGCGGGGAGCAGGTGCCGGTCTGCTTCGCGATTTGCCGCGCATGGAGGGAATTATAACGCGCGTGGTGAAGAGCGTCAACACTCCGGTGACGGTCAAAACGCGCCTCGGCTGGGACAGTGAGAGTATCAAAATTGTCGATGTCGCTAAGATGGTGGAGAACGTTGGTGCAAAAGCTCTGACGATTCACTGCCGGACACGCGCACAAGGTCACAAAGGCGAGCCGGACTTTTCGCGGATCCCACAGGTGAAGCAGGCAGTCTCGATTCCAATCTTCGTCAACGGCGGCTTGGACACGCCGGAAAAAATCCAACGCACGTTTGACGAGACGGGATGTGACGGCGTCATGATCGGCCAGGCCGCGATCAACAATCCCTGGCTTTTTCTACAGGCCAGGTACTATATGGTGCACAAACAACTTCTACCAGCTCCGGATCTCGATGAGCGTGTGCGTGTACTCTTTGAACATCTGAGACTTTCTGTTGTGCAGAAGGGAGAAAAGAGAGCCGTACTAGAGTTTCGAAAGCACTACACAGGTTATCTCCGCGATCTGCCAAATGTCTCGAAAATCCGGAGCGAACTGATGCATTTCACCGAAATGTCCCCGATCG
>JAPLFP010000127.1 GCA_026390585.1 Ignavibacteriales bacterium
CGTTTATCGCTCGTTCGAAAGTCTAGTATCTCTCCTCCAATTCCTTCCTTCCACGGTTGATTCTTAAGTTTGGCCGAAATTTGTTGCTCATCGTTGACAGTGATGACATTATGACCTGCACTTGTCGCACCTGGATACAGCCAGCGATCTTCGTTGAAGTAGATTTCGTCATATCCTCCGCCTCCAACATCCCGAATGAAGGGGACATCATACCACGTCAGGACAAAGTGACCACAATCGAGATGTCCATGGTGTGGATCGTCGTTGTACCCTGCCTTGCAGACGATCGTTACTTTTGAAGGATCCAGAAAATCGCTCCGCATTCCTGCCCAGTTAATGCTTTTGAAGAGCATGGACTTTTGCTTCGGTTCGACAGGCTTTACGGAGGTCTTTGGCCAGATAATGTCGAAGACGCCGCTATTCGGATACCTCTCGTAGCGCGGATTTACGAACGCCTCCCCGTACCACGCCGCCGTCTGGTTACCCGTTTCCTCGGCCAGCTTGTTCACCATGAACGCAGGGCCCATCGGACTTCCGCCGCCATCTCCAAAATTGGCGGTCAATGTGTAGAGGAGGAAGTCCATAGGATGGCTCTTCACGTTCTTGTGCTGGAACAGATTGTAGGTTCCATTCGAGAGATTTTTCATAGCACCCATGAATGGAAGGCCCAGGCGCATCATGGCCTGATAATAGCCCCGGCTTTCCTGCCATCCTCCATCCTCGCCGATCTCATCGAACGTCCGGCTGATGCGATTGTATGACTCTGCCACGACATCAACAAGCTGCGGATCATCCTTCAATAAGGTCAGCGCGCAAAGCCCAAGTCCGTTATTGCAGATCACACACCAATTGCACCGGTACGCCGTCGCCCACCAGAAGAACTCGTAACTGCCTCGTACTTTTGTGATTGATTTTTCAAGGATAGCGCCTCGGATCTTGTCCCGCTCCCATTTCGTCAACGCGGGGTATATCCAATCATAGATTGTCGCGATCGTGCTGGCCCGCTCTGCTGCCATATGATCATAGGAAAAGACCACTCGGTCATCGGGAACTCCCCTTGGCCAAACTCGTGGATAGATGATATCGAACTTGTGGACCCAATCAGTCCAGTCAGGTATATCGCTCATGGCGACAGCAAATTCAATGGCCTTCCTCGCGTAAGCGACATCCCCTGTCATCTGATACAGAAACGCCAAGGTAAGCCCCCCTTCCGTGAGTTCCGTGTAGTATCCGGAGTATTCGCGTCCCTCCGCTGAATAACGCGGATGCTTGGCAAAGGGGGGTGGCGGATCCTTGACCTGGAAATACAGCCATCGATGGCCCCGGACAAGCAGACTGGACATGATTTCCTTGCATTGCTGATCAGTTTGAATCCTCTTCTGCATCGCCGGTATCTCAGCCTTCGTGAAGAAGAGGTAAGGATGTTGGAGCTTCTCGGTCGGAATGCTCTTCGCTACTTGTTCTTTAGTCACCTGAGCATTCAGTGAAAAAGAGATCGCAAGAATCAAGACACATAAGATCTTACCTCTTGCGCTCTGTGCGATGGATCTCGGTATCGTGGTCATGTGATTTCCCTTCGACCTTAGTTTGAAAGATGGTGATTGCTGCAGAAGGCTGTTCCCTTGCTTTTGTCCCTCATCAGCAGGATCGTCACGACTGGTTGTTGCTGATTCTTCGGGATCTCTGACACGCATGAATCATTTTTGCCCGCTTGAGCGCCCTCGCAGGAAAATTCCTTGAGACCTTTGCTTCTACTGTTTACTAAGAAAGCAACTACACGCTCAAAGGACACGATCTAGTGTCGAGGCATCTCGCCGATTAGAATCTCCTTCACATGGAGATCTACACCTATTTTTGCTTCCCCGAGCGGCGAGTGACACCGAAGTCTGAAATTCCAAGGCTCTTGTGCAACTTCGTTACAAAGCGGCCGTCCGATTTCTCGGACGGCCGTCTTCACACACGCATCAAAAGCTATTCAAGACGGCATCAGTCAGCTGCAATGCGACGCATATCTTGTCACATCTTCACTTCTCGCCGTCAGTCCTTGAGGGCGTAGCCATCCTTATCCTTCGCAAACACCCACTTTAACGTACCGGATGAAGTACTCACGCTGGCTTCGAGCTCGCTGGGACTTGATTGAACGAGCTTCGCCGTCTTTACCATGGCTTCAGCTTCCTTCTGATCATTGACCGGCAGGACCAGCGTTACAATGATAGAAGTACTCGAATTGGCCGTTGTGACTGTTTCAAAATAAGGGATCCATGTGAGCGGTTCTTCTTCCCTCGCAGCCTGTGCCGGGAGTGCATTCTCGACTATCTTAAAGCTGTTCTCAAGAACCAAAGGAATTAGCACCATGGTGCGCCGCTGCGAGGACATAAGAACATGGTCCTTTAGCAGTTTGTAGTCCACGCCGACAACAGAAGATGAAGGGGCGCGTGCCTCCCCCCTCCCCCCGCCGGTCCGAGATTGTGTCGGGGCAACGGAGGGGAAAAACCGTGCCTCGATTGTAGAGCCAGGCGAGGCACCTACTTCATCAAGGATGACTGTCACGACCGGCTTTTCCAGAATGATATTCCGTCTCCATTTCTTCAGTTCTTTGCCGGGGTACGCATGCGTTGGGTCCATCAATACGTAGTCCCGTTTATCGCTCGTTCGAAAGTCTAGTATCTCTCCTCCAATTCCTTCCTTCCACGGTTGATTCTTAAGTTTGGCCGAAATTTGTTGCTCATCGTTGACAATGATGACATTATGACCTGCACTTGACGCACCTGGATACAGCCAGCGATCTTCGTTGAAGTAGAGCTCATCATATCCTCCACCGGGAATGTCCCGTATGAAGGGGACACCTTGCCAGGTCAAGACAAAATGGCCACAGTCAAGATGCCCGTGATGGGGATCGTCATTGTAGCCCGCCTTGCAGGCGATCGTCACCGACGAGGGATCCAGAAAATCACTCCGCATCACCGCCCAGTTGACGCCCCTGAACAACTTCGATTTTACCTTTGGCTCAACGGGTTTCACCGAGGGTCTTGGCCAAATGATGTCAAAGACGCCGCTGTTTGGGTATCTCTCGTATCGTGGATTTACAAATTTCTCCCTATACCATGCGCCTGATGCAGAACCAGACTCTTCAACCAGCTTGTTCACCATAAACGCCGGGCCCATCGGACCTCCGCCACCGTCTCCGAAGCCCGCGGTTAGCCCGTAAAGGAGGAAATCGAGAGGATGGTCCTTCAGGTTTTTGTGCTGAAACAAATTGTATGTCCCTTTCGAGACCTTTTGCAAAGCACCCATGAACGGAGCCCCTAAACGCAACAAGACCTGGTAGTACCCCCTCCCTTCCTGCCAACCCCCGTCCTCATCGATATTATCTAATGTCCGGCCTATTCGATTATATGATTCAGCGACCACATCGATAAGCTGTGGATCTTCCTTCAATAGAGTCAGCGCAGAGAGACCTAAGCCGTTGTTACAGATCACCGACCAATTGCAGCGGTAGGCGTATGACCACCAGAAGAATTCGTAATTGCCCCGTACTTTTGTAATTGCCTTTTCAAGAATGGCGCCTCGTATTTTATCCCTCTCCCATTTCGTCAACACCGGGTACACCCAGTCATATATCGTCGAAACGGTGCTGGCCTTCTCTGGTCCCCAGCAGTCAAGTGAAAAAACCACCCGATCATCGGGAACACCCCTTGGCCAAACACGGGGATAGATGATATCGAACTTGTGAGTATCATCAGTCCAGTCGGGTAAGTCACTCATAGCAACTGCGAATGCAATAGCTTTTTTTGCGTAAGTGAGATCGCCCGTCAGTTGATACAGAAACGCCAGCGTGAGCCCTCCTTCAGTGAGTTCCTGGTAATAACTGAAAGCGGGGTTGCCGCCTACCACATATCGTGGATGCTTAGGAGGTAATGGTGCCGGGTCTTTGATCTGAAAATAGAGCCATCTGTGCGCTCGCACCTTTAAGCTGGCCATGATATCCTTGCATTCCTGGTCAGATTCAATTCTCTTCAGGATGGCCGGTATATCACCCTTTGTGAAGAAAAGATAGGGATGTTGCAGCTTCTCAATCTGAATACTCTTCGCTATTTGTTCCTTCGTCACCTGAGCATTCAGTGAAAAAGAGATCGCAAGAATCAAGACACATAAGATCTTACCTCTTGCGCTCTGTGCGATGGATCTCGGTATCGTGCCCATCTGATCTCCCTTCGCAATTAGTTCAAAACATCGTGAGTGATACTGAAAACTATTTCTTTCTTTTGCGTCTGGATAAAGCCCCTTGCCTTCAATTCCAGGGCTTAATTCTTGAGGGCGTAGCCATCCTTATCCTTCGCAAACACCCACTTGAACGTACCGGATGAGGTACTCACGCTGGCTTCGAGCTCGTTAGGACTTGATTGAACAAGCTTCGCCGTCTTTACCATAGCTTCAGCTTCCTTCTCATCGTTGACCGGCAAGATCAATGTTACAATGATGGAAGTAGCTGATTTGGCCGTTGTGACTGTTTCAAAATAAGGAACCCAACTTAGTGCAGCGTCTTCCCTCGCAGCCTGTGACGGGAGGGCATTCTCGACGATCTTGAAGCTGTTCTCAAGAACCAACGGGATGAGCGCCATCGTGTGCCGTTGGGCGGAGAGAAGAACATGATCTCCGTGAAGCTTGTAGTCCACACCGACAACAGGAGTTGATGGGGCACGCGGCTCGCCCCTCCCGCTTGATGCTCGAGGTTGAGGTGGGGCAACGGAGGGGAAGAACCGTGCCTCGATTGTAGAGCCAGGTGCGGCACCAACTTCATCAAGGACGACTGTCACGACTGGCTTTTCGAGAATGATACTTCTCCTCCATTTCTTCAGTTCTTTGCCGGGGTACGCATGCGTGGGGTCCATCAATACGTAATCTCGTTTATCGCTCGTTTGGAAATCCAGTATCTTCCCTCCAATTCCTTCCTTCCATGGTTGATTCTTCAGCTTGGCCGAAATCTCCAGCTCACCGTTGACGAAAATCAGATTATTGCCCGCACTTGACGCATAAGGATAGAGCCATCGATCTTCGTTGAAAACGAGCTCGTCATTTCCGTCACCGCTAATGTCCCGTATGAACGGGACACCATACCAGGTCAAGATAAACTGGCCACAGTCCAGATGCCCGTGATGGGGATCGTCGTTGTAGCCAGCCTTGCAGGCAATCGTTACCGTTGACGGATCCAGAAAATCACTGCGCATCATTGCCCAGTTGACGCTTGGGAAGAATTTAGATTTTACTTTCGGTTCGACAGGTTGCACGGAGCTTTTCGGCCAGATGATGTCAAATACGCCGCTGTTTGGGTATCTCTCGTATCGTGGATTCACAAATTTCTCCCTGTACCATGCGCCCGTCGCATCACCGGCTTCTTCAACCAGCTTGTTCACCATAAACGCCGGACCCATCGGGCCTCCTCCACCATCTTCAAAGTTTGCGGTTAACCCATAGAGGAGAAAATCAAGAGGATGGCTCTTCACTTTCTCATGCCGAAACAAATTGTATGTCCCGTTCGAGACCTCTTTCAAAGCGCCCATGAACGGAAGACTCAAACGCATCATGACCTGGTAGTAACCTCGACCTTCCTGCCAGCCCCCGTCTTCACCGATGTTGTCAAATGTCCGAGCGATTCGGTTATATGATTCAGCGACCACATCGATTAGTTGCGGATCCTCTTTCAACAGTGTGAGTGCGGCGAGACCCAATCCGTTATTGCATACCGCTGACCAGTTGCACCGGTATGCGTATGACCACCAGAAGAAATCGTAGTTGCCTCGTACTTTTGTAATCGCTTTTTCAAGAAGGGCACCTCGTATTTTGTCTCTCTCCCATTTCGTCATCACCGGGTACACCCAGTCATATACTATCGCGACACTACTGGCCTTCTCTGACCCCCAGATGTCAAGTGAAAAAACCACCCGATCATCGGGAACACCCCTCGGCCAAACACGGGGATAGATAATATCGAACTTGTGAGTATCATCAGTCCAGTCGGGTAAGTCGCTCATAGCAACTGCGAATGCAATAGCCTTCTTTGCGTAAGCGACATCCCCCGTCAGTTGATACAGAAACGCCAGGGTAGTCCCTCCTTCGGTGAGTTCCTGGTAATAACTGAAAGCGGGGTTGCCGCCTACCACATATCGTGGATGCTTAGGAGGTAACGGTGCCGGGTCTTTAATCTGAAAATAAAGCCATCTGTGTGCTCGCATCATCAGACTGGCCATGATATCCTTGCATTCTTGGTCAGATTGAATTCTCTTTAGGATCGCCGGTATCTCATCCTTCGTGAAGTAAAGGTAAGGGTGCTGTAGCTTCTCAATCTGAATACTCTTCGCTATTTGTTCCTTCGTCACCTGAGCATTCAGTGAAAAAGAGATCGCAAGAATCAAGACACAAAGAATCTTGCCTCTCGCACCTCGTGCGATGGATCTCGGTATCGTGGTCATGTGATTTCCCTCCGACCTTAGTTTGAAATACTGTGTTTGGTGCTGAAATCTATTCCATTGCTTCTCTGCGTGAGAGGTATAATCCCCTGACTGATTGTTGCTGATTCCTCGGAATTTCTGCCACCCAGGAACCATCTCTGTCCAGCTTAGCGCCCTCGATAGACCTTCCCCAAGAATCTGCACTTTTCACAAACACCAGAACCCCAATCCTACCCAGAAACTCATTTCATCAAGACCATCTTTCGGGTCTGGACGAAATCACCTGCCTTCAATCGATACAGATACACTCCGGAACTCAGCTTCGCACCATCAAATGATGTCCTATACGTACCGGGTGCTTGATGTTCGTCAACGAGCTTCGCCACAGATTGTCCGAGGACATTGAATACTTCGAGGACAACGTTGCTGCTCTTGGAGATTGAGTACTCCAGCGCGGTCGTCGGATTGAACGGATTCGGGTAGTTTTGTGAAAGTGCAAACGACGCGGGCACACCCGCAACCGGCTTTTCAACATCCACGAGCAACCATGCTGATTTCCGCGTGGCGAACCAATTCAGATCGCCCGCCGGGAATCCTCCCGCCGCCCCAGTGTACGCCTGCGCCGTCGTTTGATAGGACAGATTTAGTGTGTCTACATAATATGGCCACTGTGGGCGGTAAAAATCCAAAGCTGCATTAAAATTCGTATTGGCTTTCTTCTTATTCGCGCCGTTTGGATCATTGTACCAAAGGGCAAGAGGAACAAGATCGTGCGTCGATTTTGTTAGAGTAATTGCATCTTTTTTGAAAGCATTGACAGAATCCGAACCTATTTTCGAATTTATGTGCCAAGTCAACGGTACGAGGTTCCCATAACCTTCCCTGGTGTGAGTATCATAGAAGGCCTGGAGTGCAGGAGTGACCGAATAGAAGTTATTCTTAATTATCCATTTGGTTGTATCATTGGGAACACTACTAACAAAAGTCATCCTAAAGGCGCCTGACGGAGAACGCTCTCTCGAATCTCCAAATTCAGCCAGACGCGCAGCATCGGTGCTATCGTTCCCAAAAATGAAATTATCGACAAAGAGATTGTTCGTAATGGTCACTTGTCTGCCAACGAAACCTAACGCAATACAACCGTGATAAGACACACCGTTGACACTAGTATTATGATCGAAGAACAACACGCCGATTGGTCCCGTGCTTGAATAATGACGAATGAGCCTGTCGATGCGATCGATACTAGTACAATTCTGTACGAACAGAGTATCGACTGAAGTGGATCTGCAGTCGATCGGTCTACCATCGCCAAAACTCCCATTATAGAAATTTCCGTTCTGCGCAAAAAGGCAATTAGTCACTTTAACCATCGGCGTCGCAACAGCAATTTGTATAGAGCTCTTAGTGCCACTAAAAATACAGCTATCAATCTCTATACGATATCCTATGCCTTGGACGTCGATGATATACGACGGGCCCAAAGAAATTTCCGTGGGCATGAATTCGGGCCACCCAATCAAAGCCAGATTCTTCAACCAAAGACTCCCGCGAGCTTGTATTACACTCGTTGGATAAGTCCCGGTCGTCGAGTTTTTGAAGGTATAAAGAGCGGGCTTGCGTCCGCTGGCGTTCTCTGCTTTGATGCGTAGCGTCCACCCGTCATTCCGGAATAAGGTGTTTACCAAATAGATGCCGCCCCTCTTTAGCACATAGATACGGTCCGGATCCTTCCTGGCGCCCGTCGATGTGCTATCACCGACAATGTCCTCATTCAAATAGTGACCTGTCGCGTAAAAATCCGGAATGACCATCTCATGCGATGTTTGTCCGTACGAGACCGGCCGGACCAAACACGTAAGCATGGTGATCAAGAAAACGTACTTTACCCTCTTCATTGCAACCTCCCGTTAATGTGATTAATCGGTGAGTTGATTAATTGAGCCTTGAAGTCTTTCATAATTCGATTCTTACACCGAGGTCAGCAGTCATACCATATTTATTACTCACATCAGGTAACATCCAGTTAGTAACCCTATCAGCAAGAGTCGTGCTTTCCGTACTATTTGTTATGTTGTTCAGGTTAAGTGAAACAGAAATATTGTCAGTCACCTTTTGCCTCAGCGTTATGTCCCATTTTGTGAAGCTGTCACTTATTGCATCACTTCTTTGATCTGATGAGAAACTGATATTGTACTTTCCTTGGTAAAAGACTGAAACTCGAAATGAGAATCCTCCGATGTCATAGCCAAGAGAAGCATTTCCAAAAAACTCAGGCTGATCCTCTAGTTTTTGTTTTTTCTCAAAGAGAACGTTTTTCGACCCTGTAGTATATATCCAACGGCCAAAGAGAAGCGTTGAATCCTTGAAGGTCTCAACCCTCGAAGTGGTAACCCACGTCTCGGAACGCACAATCGAGAAATTGTAGTTCAACACAATGTTCTTAAAGGGTTGGGGGAGAAAGTTGAAATCCGTTTGGTGCTCAACTTCAAATCCCCACACTCTAGTTGGCTTCGATGAATTGTATGGGTAGGTGAATGTATAATAGCTATTTCCAAACGGTTGTTTCCATGGAATACCAAGACTATCGAGAACGCCTTGACCATACACCATCACACCACTGATCGTGTGGTACATATCTTTGATGTCTTTATAGAACGCGGACACAGAAAAGAGACCTATTGAATTTCCATAGAATTGTGTTTGCGCTTCATAATTCCACGCGATCGCATTCTTCAACTGTGGATTCCCAATTAATATCTCGTAATTGTTGTTGGTGGCTCTCGCTACAAATTTCAGCAGTCTTTGATTGTAGTCCGGTCTGGCTAACGCTTGATACGCCGCCAACCGTATGTTCATGAAGGCCGTTGGTCTAAGGATCCCTTGAAAATTGGGCAGCACAACATGCTCCTTGTGGTAAACAGTCGTGTCGGTTAAGAGGCCCGTCGGGGTGCTATCTCCCATCAGAGGCACTTTTGTATAACGTGAAGAGTATTTATTATCATCGCTTTCAACGCGAGCACCAGCGATGAACGTAGCGTCACTACCGAAGTTGAATATATTCATTGCGTAGCCGGCGAGAACACTTTCCGTAAGATCATAATACTGGCCGTCGATCTCATTATTCCTCCAATACTCCGGATTTGTTCCAGTGGGATCTGAATAGCCGTTGATGTTGAGCTGCCGCCATAATTTCAAGCCATCTACATTAATCAGCGGATTTAAGTCATACTTGCCGTAGATCGAGCGTTTCGGAGGAGCTGCACTCAAGAAATTTGCGAACGAAATTCTATCAGCTCCGACCAGTTTGATGTTTTCGAATTGAGTTCCAGTAAGGTTCTTTCTTACGATCGTGCCATTTTCCAGCTTTGTGTACTGCGGGAATTGAATTAGATAGTAGCGACACCTGAATTCAAGAGGAGAACCGAACCTTGATTTCTGTCTATACTTCCCTCCAAATTTCAATTCACCGGTTAAGTAATTGCTTACAGAATATTTTTCTATAAGATCTAAGAACGCGCCTTTTTCCCTATCCAGATTTGTCTGACCGCGGTCAGTCGCAGAATTGACAAACGCATCCTGAAAATCGTTCATGGCGTATGGGATCCAATCTTCTACCGGACCTTTCGCTAATGCTGGTGGAAGAGTACGCATACCCGACACTGTTTGTCCACCGACGGAGGCAGAAGTTTCAGTCAAATTCATTTCATAGTCGAAAGGATCGTTCCTTTTCGATTGTGAGAAGGAAATATTCCAGTTAGCCTGAAGGCCCAAAAGGTAATTCTCACCCTGAAGAGAGGTACTGAATGTAGAGATGTTGGTTTCAGTCTGGCGATAATCGTAGGTTAACGTACCGCTCTGCGGATATTGCTTATACGAAGTTAAGTAGTTTCTTGACGTCTGATTGAAGACGGTGTTGAATCGAATTGATCCCATGTCGGGAGTAGTATAATCCAATAGAAGACTGCTGCCACCTCGCTTGCGTAATTCGTGGATATACATTACCTGGAACTGCGTGATTTCATAATCCTTGCCACTCTGTATTCCCGTGACGTCATAGTTGTAGTTCGTTGATTCATTGCTCCGGATCGTGCTTTCGAGATTACCAGAAACTTGAACACCTAACAGATCATCAAAGAATCTCTCCCCGTAGCGTATTGAACCGTTGTATTGGTTGGCCGATTTGTCCATCGCGTTATAAGAGCCCTTCGGTTCAATTCTCAACATTCTTGCTGAGGGAGCTTTTTTGGTAACAAGATTGACGCTTCCTGCGATAGCATCGGCATCTTTATCGGAGGTGAGGGCTTTCGAGAGCTCGATGCCAGCTAAGGATCCTTGGGAAATGGTGCTCAAATCTACGGATCTATCGACGTCACTGGTTGGCGCCATTCGCACACCGTCAATAGTGATGAGGGAAAACTTGCTGCTCAATCCTCGCATGACGACTGAACTCGCTTCTCCTCCACTCCGTAGAAGCGAAATGCCGGGTAGACGTCCGATAGCCTCGGCAGCATTGGCATCCGGCAATTCCTGAATTTTTTCCTCTGAGACTACATTTGTGATCGTCGATGCGGTGACTTGTTGGTTAATGGCAGCTATTTGACCGCGCCGCTGGGCGGTTATCACAAACTCTTTGCCAATAATCACCGTTGGCACCAAGGCAGCATCGAACCGCGCTTCCTTGTCTACTGCAAAGTTTATTACTTTCAACTTGACTTCATACCCGATGCACGACACTCTCACTGTCATTCTACTCTCCCTAATCCCTGTAATTCTGTATTCACCATCGATGCTAGTTGCAGCTCCCAAACCGGTACCCACGATGACAACGTTCACCCCAACTAGCTTTTCACCGCTTGTTGAGTCAATAACCACACCACGCAACATGCTCTGTCCAAACAGAATTGCTGGTAGGAGCACAATGATGAACAAAGAGACGGATGTTTTCATGACGCAATCACTCCTCGATTAGTCGGTGAAGAAGAATATGGCGATTCTCTTGCGCTCGAGAACTCTAGGAACGATAGGACTGTGCGTGCTCGATTATGTTGCCAAATTCCGGTGCGGAGAGATTTACTTACTCAAGACAAACCAGGTCCGATGAATCTAGTCCTGTGCAACCCTCTATCACACTGTTCCATTCAAGTGAAACAGCACGTATACCGTGCGAGCCGTCTGCCGTCTTCCGCCAATGCATACTCGCTCGCATAGCCTGAAGCAGTGGCAGCATGGGCAACTGCTGCCCCAGCGAGATCGTCTATTGTCTCACAAAGTCCAGCCGATTTCGCTCTAGAATTGCATTGGATCGTACCGAGTCCTCGTGTAACGCCTGTGTATGATCGGTAACCATGCAACCCGGTGAGATCGTAGGCCTTATTTAACCTCAATTTCTTTTCCTTTGAGTCCACGGACGATGTTGTCGTATGCCGTGTAGAAAATGCCGGCGTCCACTGAATAGGAAATATACTGTACGCCGCAGGCTGTCCAGTCCTTGGCCTTCTCGACTGACTCGACGAATGTTCCAACGATTTTGCCGTTGTTTTTCGCCAGTCTGACCGCCTCCATCATCGCTTCAATCACCTTTGGATGGTCCACCTGACCAGGGACTCCGCATGACTGAGAGAGATCATACGGCCCCAGGAAAACCACGTCGAGCCCATCCACCTGAACTATTTCAGGCAAATTAGCCAACCCATCCAATCCTTCAACGTGTGCGATCACAAGAGTCTCTTCGTTCGCTTCCCGAAAATACTTAAATCGATCCATGGAAGAGTACTTGGCAGCTCGTACGTAGCGACACACGCCACGTTCTCCCGCAGGGTGAAACTTCGCAGCCCTGATCAACGCTTCCGCATCGCTCTTCAGAGATATCTGAGGCACCTGGATTCCATACGCCCCAACATCCATCGCTCGAAGAATCTGCCCAGGATTGTTCTCTGTCACTCGGACAATCGGGGCAATGTCGACGTTTTCAGCGGCGCGTATGAGATTTTGCATTGTCTCAACTGATGCGGGGCCATGTTCAGTATCGATGATCACAAAATCGAATCCTGCGTGCCCCGCAATCTCAACAATCGCTGGATCAGTGAGTTTAATGAAAGGTCCATAGACAACTTGACCCGAATATAGCCTTTGTTTCAGACGATGTTCACGCATTCGTTGTACCGTTCGTGAGGTTCTCTTCTCTGGAGAGCTTACCGTTTGACTGCAATTCTCTTTTTACGAAATAGTCATCGAACCCCAGATGCGGGCAATCAAGTCCAACGACAGGTCCGAAGATCTCTTCACGGAATGCCCTCATCTAACGAGTAATCTCCGTGAGAATAGTCAGCTCAAGAAAGAATCCCTTCTGGCAGCGCTCTGGAATCTTTTGACCGTCGTCAACGCTGACCCCCTTATCGACGGCATCCCGGCAGAGTTTTACTTTCATTTTTTTCGCATTCCGTACAGATCCAAATTTAGCGTGCCAACCATCCGCCATCGACCACAAGCACGTGACCATTCACATAATCTGATGCAGACGATGCAAGGAACACAGCTACGCCCGCCAGATCTTCTGGTGTTCCCCAACGGGAAGCTGGAATCCGATCGAAAATCGCTTTCGAGCGAACAGGATCCTCGCGCAACGCCTTTGTGACGTCGGTTGCCATGTATCCCGGTGCAATGGCATTCACATTGATTCCATGCGCTGCCCATTCGTTCGCCAGGGCCTTCGTCACCTGCGCGACAGCTCCTTTGCTGGCTGCGTACGCGGGAACGATGATCCCTCCCTGGAAACTGAGTAGCGAAGCAATGTTGATGATCTTGCCAGACTTGCGCTTCATCATATCGCGGGCAACGGCTTGACTGAAGAAGAATACCGTTTTTGCATTGACAGCCATGATATCGTCCCAGTCCTTTTCCGAATAATCGATTGCCGGCGTCCGTCTAATGGTTCCAGCACTGTTGACGAGGATGTCGACTTTGCCAAAGGAATTGACGGTGCGTTGTACAATCGAGGGAATGGCTTCGATTGACATCAAATCGGCCACGACCGTCAGAGATTTGCGACCCATAGACTGAATGACACCAGCTGTCTCGAGTGCTTCCTCACGATCAACAAGCACAACATCTGCACCTGCCTCGGCCAGACCAATGGACATTCCACGTCCCAATCCTCGAAAGCCGCCAGTCACGATCGCTACTCTACCCGTGAGATCAAACATACTCTTCATACAGAACCGTCCTTAGTGATTGTTTGAACTGGCTGAGCACGCAGCCGGCAACATCAATTCGGTTTGTCTCTTAAATTCACCCTTTTGATCTCTCCTCCAAACACAAAGACCGCGAGAACACCAAGCGGGACCAGCGATGCTGACAACAAAAAGAATGGGGCAAAGCTCACCTTGGTCATAATGGGCACTAACCAGATGCTGATGAGGACACCGACACTGGAAGTTGTACCACCCAGGCCGGCGAGCGTGCCTACCGATTTTCCCGTGAAGAAATCGCTCGGCAGTGTCTGAATATTGTTCATGCTCACCTGAAAGCCGAACAAAATCACAGCAATCAGAAGAACCGCCGCAAGTGGCGTGCTTGCATAGGCCGTCAGGAGGAGTGATGGCACCATAATCACGCCACCGGCGGTAATGGTCCATTTGCGAGCCTTGTTCACGCTCCAACCCCGATTGAGAAGCCAGCCCGAGCTCCAGCCACCCAGCAGGCTCCCAGCCCCTGCACCCACGTAAGGCACCCAGGCAAAAAGCCCAATCTGCTTGATATCGAAACCAAACCGTTCCGCAAGGTAAATGGGCAACCAACTTATGAACAACCACCAGATTGGGTCCAAGCAGAACCGCGAGACCATGACAGCCCATGATTGCTTGTATCTGAATAATTCCGACCATCCAAGCAGCCGATCGTTCAGGGGATTATTCCCTCCTGGCGGCTGTTGACCCCCTACGATCAACTGCCGTTCCTCTTCGCTCAACCAAGGGTGGCTCGAGATCCCAGACTTGTTAATGATCCACCAGGGGACTATCCAGACAATCCCGATCAACCCAATCACGATAAAGGTCGCCCGCCATCCAAATAACACATAAAGAAGTGCGACGATAGGTGCGGAGACAACCGCACCGACCGAAGCGCCGGCATTGAAGATCCCCTGCGCAAGCGCACGTTCGCGAATAGGAAACCACTCTGCACTGACCTTCGCTGACCCCGGCCAGGGGCCCGCTTCACCCAGACCCAATAATCCTCGGAAGATGCCAAGACTTGACATCCCGTGTGCGATGCTATGCAAGCCCGCGGCAACGGACCACACGGTGATCGAGAGAACGAACCCAATTCTTGTCCCCACGACATCGTACAGACGACCCGACAGACTATGGCCGACTGCATACGCGATCATGAAAAGAGAGAGAATAGCCGCATAGTCTTCCTTCGAAAGCGCCAGCTCCCTCGATATTTCGGGCCACATGATCCCAAGAGAACCTCTATGGATGTAGTTGATTATGGTAGCAAGCGCCACCAATCCGATAATCCACCATCGCAGGCCACGTACTGTTTTCATCAACGTTCTGTTGCTTTTGAGATTCCCGGTTGCTGAAAGCACATCATCTATTTCCGCGCGAGAAAATCCTCACGAGTCGGAGTGAACACGTCCACCATAGTGCCAACTTCCAGCGCGACAACGCCATGATCAATTTCCGGCGGAACAAAGAAGCAATCCCCGCTCTTTAAGGTTTTCTTCTCGCTTCCTATCTGCACTTCAAATGACCCTTGCCCCACGAACGTCACCTGCCGGTGACGATGTCGATGCACCGGACCAATCGATCCTTTGTTGAACTTCACGCACACCATCATCAACTGGGGGTCGTGGCCAAGAATCTGTCTTTGGACACCATCGCCAACCGTGTCCCAACTCTGTTTTCCGCTTTCCACAAACACGTCGTTCTCTCTCATGTTCTCGACCTCATCAGGGTTTTTTGTCCTCTCCGAAGCTTCAAGTTTTCATCTCACGAATTTGTTTACATTTCACGGCGAGAAAGTACTACCTCCAGCCTGAATTCTCGTTTGCAGGGTCATCAGCCTATAGGTCATCGTAGGTGAAAATCACACTGGTTTCACCCGCGTTTTGTGGAATTCGTTTCCGATCTCACTGCCAGACTCGTAGTCTTCTCACCTACGGGCTGTTTGAGCATCTGCTTAATCTGCCGTTCGGCAATTTGCAGATGTCGTGTCATCGCCTGCCGCGCGCCCTTAGCGTCACTCCGAAGGATTGCATTAAGGATCTTCCTGTGCCCCTTCACAATCAACTCCTTTGAGTCCACCCCGGCAGCGTACACTGATAACTTAACCTGAGGCATCAATTGGTGAATGGGTTCCAGGACAAGAGGGATGAGGGAATTCTCCGATGCCTTCGCAATGTCAAGGTGAAAGGCTACGTCGAGGCGTATGTGCTCGTAGTAGTCGCCCTCACATGTAACGAAGTCGTCGAAATCCTTTTTTATTCTTTCGGCATCCTCTTTCGTGTGGCAGTGGGCCGCGAAGGCAGCGACCGGCGGCTCAATGATCTGCCGCGCGTGTATGACGTCGAGAGCGTAATTGCGCGGACCTAGAAGCTGAAAATAACGGTGGATGGGACCCGTCACAGTCTCTGCTGTCAGATCGCGAACAAAGATCCCTTTGCCCTTGACGATCGTTATGCGGCCTTGGGCAATCATGGTCCGAAGCGCCTCGCGGACAGCTGTCCGGCTCACTTGGAATTGCTCGCACAATTCCAGCTCAGAAGGGAGCCGCGCGCCGTGGGTGAACACCTTCGATCGAATCGCCTCCTCGATTTGGACTGCAACTGCCTGGCTCAGAGAACCGCGACCTGTGACGGGAACAAATGGGAGTGCCATATAATGTATAATGTATAA
>JAPLFP010000232.1 GCA_026390585.1 Ignavibacteriales bacterium
GAAGGTGTAGGCGCCCGGCAATAGTTCTTTTGTTGCTACGCCGTTCGTGGTTGTTCCGAGATTTTGCCAGGAGCTGAAGTAGTACTGGACAGTCCCCTGATCGATGAAACTACCCTGGCTGTTCTTCAACTGCACAGCAGCATTAACCGTCGTAAACACAACCGTCGGATTTGTGCCAATGTCCTGTTGCTTGTCGTTTGTAGCAGTGGCATAGGTCATTCTGAATGTGTAGGTCGCCGGTAGCAATTCCTTTGTAGCCGCACCATTCATGGTGCGGCCCAAAGCCTGCCACGAGCTGTAATAGTATTGCACCGTCCCGGTATCTATCAGCGCACCCTGGCTGTTCTGCAGCTTCACTTGTGTGTTGACGGTTTGAAACACGACAACATTAGGGCCCACAGCCACGTTTGATTTGGTCTGTGAGCCACCCTCGTACGTCATTCTCAGGCTCACGGTCGCGAGTGTCGTATTCACCTTGAATGTGCCGTCGTTGTTGTTGACCGCGTCTTTCCACGATCCATCATAGTATTGCAGTGAGCCGCCTGTGAGGTTTGTACCCGAGCTGTTAATTAGCTTAACATTCACACCGGATGGGGGTGTGACAGGCAATTGAGCAATGAGATATTCAACGTCGCGACGGAGTGATTTGCATGCGTCTGCAGTCAAGTTGGTCAAACTGTCCGAAGTGAGACTCTGAAGTATGCTTATCAAACTTCCGCGCGCACCCGTATAATTGTTCTGCTGCAATTGCGTGCTATAGCTGTTAATCAGGGTGACGTATTTGTCCGCAATAGGCTGTGTTGTTATCCAGTTCAATTTCAACATTGCTGCAACATCCCGGACGAGAGAGCTTGCCGAAACAACTTTGACAAGACTCACAGGAGCTCCAGGTGCACCGTGATACGTGAAGAGGTACGTGACAGCGCTGTCTTTTTCTATCGGTATCCCATCAACTTGAAAATACGGATGCTGCAATTGGAGAGGGTTGTCGATGGATGTTATATTTGCCACAAGGCCCGAAATTGTCAACCTATCAGCAATCAAGACAATCGTGTATACACCATCACCCTCCGGACTATTGAAGAGGATCTCAAAGTCAATACTTGAAGGGCCTTCCTCGTTAGATGTGTTGTAGCCGATGGTCGCGTTCGGAATTTGTTCCAGCCAGGTCCATTGTTCGGATGGTCTGGAATACCTCGGGTCGATTCCTGTGTGCCTGCCAACAGGATCTGTAACGATATATTCAGCACTTGAGGACACATACAAGTGCACCCTTGACTGGGAATTCGCAGATTGACACAGGATAGCAGCAATCAAGAGAATCCAAGTGAATGTGGCTTTTGTGCGCATCGAATTAATCCTTCCTGAAAGATGGTGTCACCGCCGAACTATTTCACGGTATTTGTAGATTGGCGTTGAGTCTGGGTCAAGCGTCACATGGGCCTTATCGCCCGGATCCAAAATGGTGTACTGTCCAGCAAGAGTTTTGCCTGTGACAAGCACCCAATGAGCGGTTTCGCGACCGTCGGAATGACGGTTGACAATCTGGACAATTGAGGGATATCCCAAACTCAGATTGTACTCTAAAGGTGCAGTGTAGGCAGGCGCAGGCTTCACGAGCGTGCCACCCTCCCATTTCAGGCCTCGCCCTACCTCCATGGTGGGACCGACCGTGCTGCCTGGATACTCCAATAGAATCTTTATCCAGTCCCCTATGTTTCCGTTATTGCCAGAAGCAAAAGAGGGCGGATTTTCCTTCATCCATACATTTAGTTTGCGGGGGTCAACATCGCATCCAAATGCCTTTAGGACCATGGCTATGCACGACATCGTGCAACCTGCGTTCTGAATCGTACCATAGACCAGATTTCCAGCGTCGTTCACAGAGTCAATTTGTGTACCCTTTTTCTTGAGCACATACGAATCAAGCGTATCGGTAGACCAATCTGTATTGCCTTGGTTGAAGTACCTCCCCACGGTGTGTGACCCGACCACTTCGATTGTCTTAACATCGTTGATCGTTTCATTGTGGCTAACCGATGCGCTCACGTTGACTCTCAAGGGAAATCTCTCGTCGTAGGCGAGCTTATCACAATCTAGCACTGCCGGAGGACCGTACTTAACGCCAGTCAGAATCATTCCAGGAGGTCCAATCGTGTCTGTCCGATGCAGTTCACCAAATTTCTCAAATTCGCTGCCCACGGAGAAGTCAATTCTAGCATCGGTCTCATTTTTCGTTGCGTCAATTTCGCCATTCGCATCCTTAAGTACGACGTATAGATAGAGCAAGTCTCGCGGAACAAGTGTGGTCCGATCAGGATTTAGCTTAATAGATGTCGGGATTCGCTTTTTATTTGAAGTCACCACCGCCTTCGCCGGCATGGGGCACTGACTGTCTGCAAGCAGCTTGGCAATCGCCTCCATCTGCGCTTCCCAGGCCTTCTTGCTCAACGACTGCACCGTTGCAGCTTTAGGCATCTTTTTCGGTGCCGGCCCGTTCAATATTGAATCCACGCTCACCTGTAATCCTGCCGGCGCGCCACCACCCGAACTAAATGCCAGCGCGCTGACGCCTACAACCATCGAATCGCCGACAATTGTTGCAGGTGCCACATAGCGCACTGGTGCTTTCGTGCTTGCCAGTACAGTTCCGCTATCAGTCGATGAGACAAGAGCACCTCCTCCCGAAACGATTATCACTTTAAACAACTGGTCTGCAGAAAATCCTCCGGTCCCATCGGCTCTCGTGAACTGCAATCCCGTCGAACCTCCTACTGACACGACCGAGGTATCAAATGCAACAAGGACACATGTCGACTCCACCACCGACTTCACCACTTTCACTTGCGTCATCCCATTCTTGCTCGCATCATCCACCCTCTCTGCTCTGATTGCCACGATCATGGAATCGACGTTCGCTCTAGCAAGGATATCGCTCTCCACAAAGTAACTTACACGCCCTGCACGTGCAGTATCGTATGGCACCTGCACCGACTGTATCGGAGGCGAACCATCGCCTACAACGAGGCTTCCTAACGGCGGTGGTCCCCAGCGAAACCACCAGAAGAAACTCGTCAAAGAGCTCAACGACAGCGTCACGTCGAACTTTGGGCCATCGGGGAAAAACACTTCATGGTTGCGGGAATCTTGGGCGATCACCGTGAGCTTCGAGTACATTCCCTGGCTTAGCACGGTTGGGGTCGCAGTAACCAGAAAATGATCAAGGCCACTGTTACAATGTAATGTCACCGGGAACGACCCGCTCGCCCCGCCCCCCGACACAGTCACGATAACAACTTTTGTGTCACCCGAAAACCCTCCCCGGTCCGCATCGAACACCAGCGTGCATCCATCGGAGAGAGTTGTCGTGAGCGGCGTGCCTTCTTGGCCGAGGGCACGAAGGAACACATAAGGGCCTCCACCCTCAACGCTCACCGTAACCGGCGCGCCAGAGCCCGAAATCCCGACCGGCGCATATGGCTGATCGTAGCCATCAGTTGGGTACATGCGGATGGGCATCGATCCATTACATGTCAGATCTGTCTGATTGTCTCTTAGTTCCCAGTGGTTAAACTGCGCTTCCGGCAAGGCGCTGCCCGTTGCTATCGCCGTTCCGGTGACTGTAACCCAGGGTGACGTGGACTCTATTCCCTGTCGCAAAGAATCCTTGAACAAATACGATATTGTGTTGTCATCGCCGCTCATTTTTCTCGCGGCATCTGCCCACTGCCAGTCGAAGAGGTACATTTGCACATCCGGATAGCCACCCTGGCTGAAATCTCCTACGAAAGGCTGTTTATCCTCAAACTTGCCGCAGCCCGCACCCGAGGAGTATCTTCCTTTCCAGGCGAATGCATCTTGCCTGTATTCAGTGAGATAGACAACCAGTTGCGCTTGTTCCCCACATACTACATCAGCATCCAATCCGAATGTCACCGCACCTTGTACCGTCACATGAGATGAAAGCGTCAGGTAGGGCTGATGAGCTATCGTGTCCCAAACGAAGAGAGGAGGATGGAAAAAATCGTGCGATTGCGCGACAGACGCGGCCGACCGTATCGATGCAGCCACGGCACTCGGCTTTATCTCCACCTTCTCTTTGATCTTCACCTGAGAAAGGAGGACGATCGGGAATAGAATTGTCGATGCAATGACTGTGGTGATGAGTCTGCTGGGGTGGGTGAACATAGCAAACCTCGATTTGCGAAAACGGTGCAGGAGGGGAGTACTCGCAATCAACTGCGATGCAACTTAGTCCATCCGCGAAACAATGTCAAGCGTGATGACTTTGCACTTATGGACTGTCGCGATCGCGAGACCGTCAACGTCGCGTCCCACTCTTATTTCACACTGCAAACCGTGGGTTGATCACTTGCGGTGACGAACACTACCAAGCTGTATGGAAAGGCGCAATACAGGAAATCCGGTATATTTGAGAATTGCGAGGAATGGGAAAAATCGAGAGAAGTTGAAGTTTAAAAGGGATTTGCCTTGGGGGCGAGGTGTGCTGACGAACGCGCCCGGCACCTCTAGGGTCTGTTCCCACGGAGCGTGGGAACGAGCAAAAAAGACCCCAGAAGTTGGCATTGGGCTGAGTACTGGATTCCCGCTTACGCGGGAATGACATACTTGTTCTGTTGGAGCATGGATGGGGGGATCGAACGGACTTGCGGACAGATTGACCACCCGCCCGACAGGATGACGCTACGCCGCAACCTCTGCTGGCTGCGTCACACCGAGAATCTCATAGAGTGTCGTCCGCTGGGCAGCGGCAAATCCGGATTCGTGAATCAACTGGATGCACTCCTCGATGTTCGTCTTATTAACGAAGTTCGCGGCTGCATGGACGTTTTCTTCGAGCAGCGTGCCGCCAAAATCGTCAGCGCCGAAATGGAGAGCGATTTGACCGGTCTTCTTCCCTTCAGAAAACCACGAAGCCTGAATGTGCGGAAAGTTATCGAGGTAGATGCGGGAGAAGGCGATGATTTGAAGGTATCGCGTTGAACTTGCATAGTGCGGAATGATCTTCTCGAGCGGGGTATTGCCCGGCTTGAATGACCACGGAACAAACGCAGTGAACCCGCCCGTCTCATCCTGCAGTTTGCGGATGCTTTCCAGATGCTCAAGAATATCCTCATCTGTTTCGAGATGACCATACATCATTGTAGCAGTGGACTTGTAGCCAATCCGATGAGCCTCGCGCATCACGTCGAGCCAATCGGCTGAAGTTCCTTTCTTGCTGCTGATTTTCTTCTTTACACGATCTGCCAAAATCTCGGCGCCGCCCCCGGGAATAGACCTGAGCCCTGCATCCCAGAGTTGCCGAAGGACCTCTTTTATCGTGAGCCCGGAGATCTCCGACATCCCAATGATCTCGGACGTCGAGAAGAAATGAGGATAGATCTGCGGAACCTCAGCAACCGTCCTCCGCACCATCTCAAGGTAGTAGTCGAACGTCAAAGAAGGATGCACTCCACCCTGCAACAGCACGGTCGTGACCCCCTGAGCCGCCGCCTCCTTGAAATTCTGGATCATCTGATCGACAGTGTATGTGTACTCCCCTTTTTCACCCGGATGTCGATAAAATGCACAGAAAATACAGTCGATGTTGCAAACATTCGAATAGTTCGGATTCGTATCGATCAAGTACGTGACGCATCGCTCCGGATTCTTCTGAAAGCGAATTTCGTTGGCGAGCGCTCCCAGATCGAGCAGCTCCAGATTACGAAACAGAAAGAGGCCTTCTTCCTGCGTGATACGTTTTCCCTTTCTGACCTTTTCCTGCAGACCTTCAACCGTCATGACTCTCTCATATTGAAATAACGTAACCGGCCCCTTTGAGCTCTTTCATGATGCTCAGGCTTGCTTCTTCGAGCTTGACGACAATCGGTTTTATCAGCACACCGGGTATGCTCTTTGGAACCGCAACGTCTGTCGCGTGCAGGACCACTACGTGCCCTCTTCCGAGCTTTCCCACGAAATGTCCCAGCTCGAACATTGCATACGCCAGGTCATCAGAATTGAAAATGAAGAATGCAAATCTCGCATCCGGATCATCCGGAATGGATTCGAGCGCGAGCATCTCGCCCCTGATGCGGTCAAGCGGAATCTCAACGACACCAATCTATTCCAGGAACTCCGCCAGTTGCTGGCGCAACGGATCGTTGATCTCCCCTACAACATAGGCCGACTTTGGAGCTGCCGATGCGGCAGCGACGGCCGGAGCCGGCTGAGCTGCCGGAACAGGTACCGGGCCACCTGCCAGCTTTGGAGGAGGCTTCAGGATTCGGACACCACTGGCAGGCTGACTCTGGGTCACCACCGGCTGCTGTTGAACCTGCGGTGCCTGAGCGGGGGCCGCTTCTGCCGCCAACTCGGGAGATGCTTTCAGTTTCTCAAAGAGCTCCTTGATGCTCGAGAGAGCCAAATACGCCGAGGCCTGATAGAAAAAGCCCCCGTTGGCATCCCCTATGATCTTATTCTTGTACGGAACTCCAATCGGTCCAACCACGTCGAGCGACTCGAGGCATGCCTTGCGCCATGCCAGGTACCTGTCTTGCATTCGCGCATTGTACCCGGAAAAATCGAAGCCGCCCAACGGCGTAAGCTTCGTTCCTTCTTCGACGAGCATCTCAAATCGCTGTAGCAGATTCTCAGCCATGGCCGGTGCTTGATTGCCGTACTTGGATTTGCTCGATAGAACCCATCAAAACGCGGTTCGTGGTATTGGCAGTAACGATGCTGTCAGGACGAAAGTCCTGACAGCACGCTGGGACTCCCGAGTGTGCATCATGAGCGTCCCACTTCACTTTCAACCGAGGTCAACAGATTCTCGAAAACCTCGATTGCACGCCACTCACGCTCCCCCATGCGGTAATTGAAACCTTGCAGGTATTCCGTCGCTTCCGCCGGCGTCAATCCTATCCGTCCGGCATGCGCCTGACTTATCCGCTCAAACTCCACTTCCCCCTTCAGAAGCGCATTCTGAATAAGCGATGCAAGCTCATCTCGCGATTCCTGCGGCAGCGCTTTTCGAATGGCCCATACCGCGAACACGAACGGCAGCTTCTGCCACTCATACCACTCCGTCGCCAAATCGTAGACGAGCTCGAACTTCCCGAGTCCGAATTTCTGGTGTCTGAGCGCTTCATCACCAATCAGGAGCACCGCGTCGAAATCCTCGTAATCATTGACACCAGAATGAAGTCTCCTCAACTCAGCTTTCACGCCGTATTTCTTTTCCAGCAGGACCTGAAGAAGCTTGACAGAAGTGGCTGTGTCATCGATGATGCCGATGACTTTGTTGTTGAGCTCCTGCCAGCCGTGATTGCTGAACAGCATGACGCTTTTTACCTGGTCCCGTGTAGCAATGCAAAACGGCAGCGGTGTAAGGATGTCCTTCTGACTCAAATAGTCCGCCAGGGAGAACAATCCCGCATCCATTTGACTATTGCGCGACAGAATTCCCATGCGCCGGGGGGAAACCGGAAGTATTTTGAACTGTCGCTTTGCAAAGTGATGGTAGAACGGAACCGAATTGAGATACGGAATCTTGCCAACGACGCCCGGTGAGAAGACATTCAAGGGGTTATAGAAGACGTCCCTTTCAACGGGGATCTTCCCTGCATCACGGATGATCTTGATGATCTTCTCTTTCGTCAATTGCATTGGGGTGATGGCGCCCGCATCGTGCGCAATCTTTTCGCCGCCGACGGTACCATCCAGATCATCTGCTCCAAAGTTCAGAGCGACAGAAGCGACCTCCTCGGTCAGCATCACCCAATATGCTTTGATGTGCGGGAAATTGTCGAGCATCAAACGGGAGACCGCAATCATCTTTAGATCATCTATCGCCGACGTAAACCGATTGGTCGGCTTAATCCCGGTGTCTCCGGGTTGAAACGCAAGTGGTATGAACGTGAGGAATCCGCGCGTTTCATCCTGCAGCGTGCGCAGCTTCACCAGGTGATCGACGCGCTCCTCGAGTGTTTCGATGTGGCCGTAGAGGATTGTGCTGTTCGTCGGTATTCCCATGAGATGCGCGGCACGATGGATGTCCAGCCACACCTTCGCACCAATCTTTGAGCTGAAAAGCCGCTTCCTGACACGTTCCGAAAACACCTCCGCGCCGCCCCCCGGCATCGTGCGCATGCCGGCTTCTTTCAACTGTCGCAGCACCTCGTCGATGGGGAGCTTAAATTTCTTGTGGAAGAAGTCGATCTCCACCGCCGTAAATGCTTTAATGTCTACGTTCGGGAACTGCGCCTTGATTTGCCGGAGCATTTCGAGATAATAGTCCCACTCCCAATCCGGATGCAACCCGCCTGTAATATGCACTTCATGAATATCAGGCGTCAGCTTATGCAAAATTTCGTGGATGGTCATCCCGTATGCATCGGGCCGCCCGGCCTTGGTCGCAAAATCGCAAAATTTGCAGGCAAGCACGCAGATGTTCGTAGGCTCGATCTTCTGATTCAGAACGAAGTAGACGGCATCTCCACTGCGTTCCTTCTGGACGAAGTGCGCCATCTTCCCAAGGGAGATGACGTCGCTCGTCCTGAACATCGTCAGTCCATCTTCGAACGAGAGCCTCTCACCGCGCTGGACCTTTTGCCAGATCGGAATCAGGCTTGTATCCATGAAATGTATTGTTTGTCCCATGCTTCCTTACCCTACCTCCAATACTCATTCCAACGACCGTCAACTCTTTTGACGACTTCCTCCGGCATCTTTAACACCTCTGGATATCCCGCTTTCCACGTGGCATCGATCCCCATCACGCCCTTGTAGATCGGAGAAATCCCGATCAAACTTTGCTCGGAGAATGTGACATCCCGCTCACAGTCGAATCTCGTAAAAACACCCCAGATCGCATTCTCCCGATCGCGTATGTCTACATCTTCACTCACAGCAGCTATCATCTTGAGATGCTGAAGATCTTTGCGCTTGACCAGTTTTTCGACTATTGCGCGTCCTTTTTCCCCGACCTTCACGAGCAAAAAGCAATTGTCCCACACATACGCATCGAGAATCCTTCGATCGACGGCGCGTATGTCGGACACTCGCGCACGGGATGCTGATTTCGACTTTGGTTTACTCTCACTCTCGGAACGCTGTTTTCGGGTGGCATCCAGAATCATCTTACTCCCAAGCTCCATCCTGAAGCTTGTAAAGTCGAGCGTATCGAGTGGAACCCTTGGAAGCAGAACGTAGTCAAAGTGGGGATCGAAATTCTGACTGATCTCTTTCAAAACGGCATCCCAATCCCGGACGTTGACGCCTGCTGAGACGAGCACCAAGCATTTCGTCAATGAAAGCTGCCCGGTCCCCAACAGACCCAACGCTGCCTTCATCGCTTCTTTCTTATACCTCGCATTGACCGACACAACCAGGAGGTTGTGGAAGCCCGATTCATAGTATGCCCACACATCACGGACTTCCGTGTGCAGCATGCGTGCGAGAGGGCCAAGAATTTCCTGCGTTGCATCACCGAGGAACTTGTCTTCCATCGGCGGTATTCCTACAACAGTTGCCGGATACACCGGGTTCCGACGATGCGTCATGGCCGTCAGGCGGAAGACAGGAAAATCAGCTGAGTGCGAGTAGTGCCCAAAGTGATCGCCGAATGGTCCCTCGCGTCTTCGTTCTTTCTGGTGAACGATTCCTTCAAGAATGAACTCTGCGTTCGCAGGGACCTGGATGGGTATGCTCTTTGCTCGAGTCATGCTAATCGAAGCACCGCGCAAGAATGCCCCAAAAGCTACTTCATCCATCCCTTCAGGGAGCGCCGCAACGGAAGCAAGCAACAATGCAGGATCCGTTCCTAACGCGACCGCAAGGGGAAGATCTCTGCCAAGCTGCTCAGCATGATGATAATGGAATCCGCCCCCCTTTTGAATCTGCCAGTGCATTCCTGTCGTCTTCGTATCATACACATGCATCCGATAGATCCCAACGTTTCGCTTAGCATTGACAGGATCGTACGTGATGACCTGGCCGAGCGTCAGGAATCGGCCGCCATCCCCCGGCCAGCAGGTCTGGATCGGTAGGGCATCGAGATCTGGTGCGGTGACTACTCGCTGGGAATCTGCAAACGCAACGCGCTTTCCACGCGACACCAGGGCTTTGTACACCATCTTCTTTTGATGCCAGAATGTGCCAAGCCGCGGCGGCATCATCGATTCGGCGAAGTTGATCAGCTCCTTACCGATTTCTCCGGGATGCCTGCCGAGCGCATGCTCGATACGCCGCTCGCTTCCATAGACATTGATGGCAAGCGGAAATCTCGAACCTCTGACATTCTCGAACAGAATAGCCGGTTTGTTTTCACGCAGAGCGCGAATCGCGATTTCACTCACTTCAAGGTAAGGATCGACTTCGGCGCTGATCCTTCGAAGTTCGCCAATCGACTCGAGGTATCGAAGAAAATCACTAAGAGAAGGGAAATTCATACGGGTTTTGTTCTCATGACGATGACTTACTCAAGCTCCTCGGCTCTCCATCCCTTTAGCTGTCGGATGCCAACAACGGCAAGAACCTTCTCAACATAAGCCTGGACAAACTCATCGACCGACTTCGGCACGTTATACATCGGAGGCGAAATTGGCATGATGATCGCACCATCACGCGATAACCTTGCGCACTGCTCAAGAGAGATCGTTGACAACGGGGTCTCCCGAATACACAGTACCAGCTTGAACCGCTCTTTCAGCGCCACCTGAGCTGCGCGGGTGATCAACGTATCGCCAATACCCGAGGCAATCTTCCCAAGCGTTGACGTGGAGCAAGGGAGAAGGACAACAGCATCAATTTCATTTGATCCGGAGGCAATCGGTGCCGACAGATCGTCATCAGAGAATTCTCTTTTGACATCCGGCAGCAGGTCCTTGACACCAATCCCGAGCTCGTCCTTCAGCAATACCTTCCCCCATTTGCTTACGACCAGGAACTTGTCAGCATCGCATCGCTTAATGAATTCCCGTGCATAGAGTGCGCCGGATGATCCCGTTATGCCGATGACGATTCTCATGGGAAATAGACTCCCACGACGATCATTCCCAGAATCACAAACCCAAGGACTGCGTTGATCTTGAAGAATGCCATCTCGACGTCTTCTGCTTTCTTGTGCTCTAGGAATAGCAGGAAGCCAGAGAGCAGGAGCAACGGAAGCGCCGCAATTGCCCTGATATAAAGGATGAACAACAGCGCGAGGGCGATAAAGGACAGAGCATGGAGGCTGGCAGATATCTTCAATGCTGTCCTTCTCCCATAACGGGACGTAAACGAATACAGCTGTTCTTGACGGTCGAACAGCTCATCGAGAGTCGAATAGATGATATCGAACCCTGTCACCCAGCACAACGTGAAGAGCGAGAGCAAAACTCCGGGAAGGAGATTTGCCAGCGATTGCTGAACAGCAAACCAGCCACCCAAAGGACCCATCGCGAGCCCTAGCCCAACACCGAAGTGTGCAAATGCCGTGAATCTCTTCATGTACGGATAGATCGTGAACACGAGAAGCGGCAGAGGTGACATCATCAGACAGAAAGGCGAGATGAGTGCCGCAGCGCCCAGATAGAGGGCGATGCCGATCAGGAGAACAAGCCCCCCTTCAAAAACATTCATTCGACCGCTCGGAATTTCCCGAACCGCCGTGCGGGGGTTGCGCCTGTCGATTTCCCTGTCGATCAAACGATTGAGCGCCAACGCTGCTGTCCTTGCCCCGGTGGCCGCAGCCAGAACCAAACCCATGAGTGCCAGTGTTGGAGGTTCTTTTGCTGCGAGAAAGACACCGCTATAGATGAGCGGGAGAGAAAAGAGCGTGTGTTCGATCTTGACGAATTGGAAGAACTTCTGAAGTTGCTGCAACGAACTACCTTGCGTGATTGCCTGAAGTTTTCTTCAATATAGCG
>JAPLFP010000001.1 GCA_026390585.1 Ignavibacteriales bacterium
GGGCTGTTAATGCGGCGTGACGTGCTGCGGGAAAGCTTCACTTTGCCACCGCCGTGTTTGCCTTGATGATCTGCCCCATTGCAGGAAACGTCCACTTGCCACCCTTGCGCGTCCGGTAGCCAGCTCTGTTCAGCTCAGAGGCCATGTCGCGGTAACTGTCCCCCCGGCTGTGCATGTCGAGGATAACGCGGATTGTGTGCTGTTCAGCTTCGTTAGGAATCAGTGGCATCCTCTTCCGTTTTCCGTTTTCCATCGGGCGCGGTTGGGCTGAAAATCCGAATGGAGGTGGCCCAGCGGGGCAACCTGAACGCTTGATCTGCTGAAGTGCCGTCGATGTTCTTTCGCTGTTGGCTTCCCTTTCAAATTGAGCGTAAAGCGCCGTCATCCCCATCATGAGCCGTCCGGTTGCCGTGCTCATATCGAACGATTGAGCAATCGAAATGAACGTAACGTCGTGCTTTGTGAACAACTTGATGAGGTCGTCAGTATCGCGAGCAGAACGCGAAACGCGATCAAGATTGGTGACAATCACCATGTCCACCTTCCCGGTGCGAACCATATCGAGCAGCCGCTTCATCCCTGGGCGGTCAAAGCTCTTACCGCTTTCTCCCTCGTCCGAAATGATCTCTTGGATCTCAACTTCCTTCAGCAGAGCCTGCGCCCGAATCTTCTCAGCCTGAGCGTTAATCGAGGCTCCGCTAAGACGTTGCATCTCTGAGGAAACTCTCGAATACCCGATTACACGCATACTGCCTCCAGTTTTTTGGCCTTCAATCTGACTTTGTATGCCCGGACGCGAAGCCCGTGGCATACCTTACACAGCCAATGCAATCGGCCATTTCTTTTTGTAACGCCGACATACAGATTGTCCGGCGTGCGTGCATGGCCGCGCTGGCAATGGGTAGCCTCGTGCTGCGTATGCCTCCCCTTATCAACGCAATCTCGCATGTTGTCGGTTTGAGTCCCAATGAACAGGTGGTCAGGGTTGCAGCATGGGGGATTGTCGCATCGGTGACAAATAAAATCATTAGGCGACGGGTAAACACCGTCTTTGAGGTACCAGATCATCCTGTGCGCCATTACTCGGCGTCCATTTAGGACCCCCAAACCGTAACCGTATGATGTTCTGCCGTGATTCCACTCCCAGCAGCCACGCGGGGTGACCGTCACCAACGTTTTAAGATGGTCAAGCGAGCGTATTTGTGTAACGGGTAGCTTTCTTCGCGTCGGATTATCCCATCTGGGAGATTGGCAGGACTTTACCGGGCAGACTCGCGGAATAACGCCGATCTTGTGCGAGTGCCACTTATGGCCGCAGTGGTTGCACGTATATAGTGTAGAAAAATCAGGCATGTAGTTGATCATAGCGAATAAGTACATTAAAAATCAACCGTCGCCGTAAATAAACTTGCAACTACCATCGCTGCGGGTCTAAGATGAATTCGTAGCACGATTCAGTAGCGCAGTATGCTGAAAGTGCTACGGTTGCTAAGATTCGTAACACGGTCTGGGCCGCTTACCCCTGGCATCATCGCACCAAACCGTTTGAACCCACGCTCAAAAATGACTACGCAAGCCCCAAATTTAATGGAAAGGCTCCCGGCGTTGCCAATCCGCGTTCAACGCGAGGACCGCACGACGTACATGGAAGACAGCCTTGAAGAAGTGCTGCGTATGGTCAAGGCTGGTGTGGTTGAAGGCGTAGGCCCGCGTTCTGGACGCATCGACATCTTGAGGATCACGGTTACTCATGAGGTTGCTGTAGAGCGCATGAAAGCTGTGCCAGCAGAAAAACGCCCGGAAGAGTCGCCGGGTTCGATTACGTCGATGGCATCCCGCGAGGTTTATCGGGAAACGCTGGGCGAGTCTGGATGTTGGACTTGGAATTTT
>JAPLFP010000093.1 GCA_026390585.1 Ignavibacteriales bacterium
CTGACGCTCTGGTGGGTGCGCTCCGGCAAGTTTTTGCGGGAATTTAGTGGGAAGGACTTGATTTTGCGCTGAAAAATAAGTACGAAGCACCGTTTCCATTCTTTTCCACTCAAAGAAGGAGGTAAACATGAAAAAGCTTTCTCTCGTTTTCGTGGTATGTCTGATTCTTGCCTTTGCCTTCACAGCTCAAGCACAGTTCAAGCTCGCTGTCGGAGGAGGGATGGGGTTGAATTTGAACCTGTATAGTGGATCCGACGTGAATGGTGGGTCAGGGCTTGGATTCGCGGTCGCAGGTCAGGCGGACATGTCGTTTTCAAAGACCATCGGAATTCTGACATCCATCTACTTCTACGACAATCGTAGTGGATCATACACGCAAACAGGGAACTACCAGGGCACCAACTACTCGATGGACATCTCGGCAAGCGTTGCATATTTCGAGATTGAGCCGCTTTTCAAGCTGAAACTTGAGGAGGCTCCTGTCTATTTCGTCATCGGGCCCTCTCTGGGATTCAATGTGGAAAACTCGGTTGAAGTGAAGACGACGGCGAATAATCAGAGCTCGACCCAGAAGTCGACGATTCAGAATATGAATACGCGCTTCGAGATCAAGGCTGGGGGTGGATACACTTTTCCTCTTTCCAAAACGATGCGAATAAATTCCCAACTCACGTTTGGTTATGGCCTTGCGAATGTAGTTAAGGATGTCAACTGGAAGATTCTTTCGTTTGGTGTGTTGGGATCGTTTGAAATTGATGTTGTGAAGTAAACCGATCTGTTCGTTTCTGCGGTCACCTTCACGATTGATCCATGGTGAAAAAGCACGTCTGTCGGACGGCTCCATTTGACTTTGTGGCTGCTGATTACTAAATTGTGCCTACTAGCGAAGTGCGATAGGGTTGAATTGCAGGGGAGCAGAGGTTCGATCAACCAATAAACTATTTCCCATCACTCAATGCGAGGTGTTCGATGAAGAGATCATTACTGCTCACAGCAGTGGTATTGTTTCTGGCTATTCCGTTCGTAGCATTCGGCCAGTATTTTGAAGCCGGAAAGAGCTATGCCGGTCCGTCCATCGGTCTTTCATTCCTTGGTTCCACTCCTGAGTACGGTGTGAACTACGAATATGGAATGAAAATGGAATTTGGCATGATCGGTATCGGTGGTCTCTTCCGTTACTGGGGCTACAGCGAAGACTGGGGCGGCTTTGGCGGCAGTGCCTACAAATGGAAATACACAAATATTCTCATCGGTGCACAAGGCAATTATCACCTTAAAATGGATCCAGGCAGCAAGCTCGATCCTTGGGTTGGCCTGATTCTTGGCTATGATGCTTCATCCGTGAAATATGATGGACCGAGTGGTTACAATTACTCATCACCGACATCCGGCGGCTTGGTTTTGAACGCTCAGGGCGGTGCGCGCTATTGGATCTCACCGACGATGGCCGTCAGGGCCTCGCTTGGTTATGGTTCCATGAGCTATGGTGCTTTAGACCTCGGCGTCGATTTCAAGTTCTAAGCAAGACGCAGGTTTTTCTCAATGAAGGGCAGAACCATGGTTCTGCCCTTCTGCGTTTCACGGGGGGCGAGTCTTGGCAATCCGTGGACTGATTTTCGTCGGATCGAAACGAATCGTTGCTCATTTTTGTGTTGGAAGAAGTGTTCGAATGAGAGCCTTGTATAGCCGCCAGTTTTTTCGTACTTTAGCTTTATGACCGATAGAGACCGAGAGGAAGGAAAGCCCCGCTGTCATTGCGGCGTCTTCGGGATCTTCAATCATCCAGAAGCTGCCGTCATGACGTACTTCGGGCTGCACGCATTGCAGCATCGAGGTCAGGAGGCCGCGGGGATCGTCTCCAGCGAATATGTGTCCGAGAGAGCAAAGGTTCATTTCCACTCGCATAAAGGAGTCGGGCTCATCGCAGACGTCTTCAGGGATCCCTCGATCCTAAAGCAGGGGCTCAATGGCAGATCCGCGATCGGCCATTGCCGGTACTCAACCACCGGCTCGTCAGAGAACAAGTTCAACATCCAGCCTTTCGTCGTGAACTATCGCGGCGGAAATCTCGCGCTCGCACATAACGGCAATCTCACAAACTTCCGCGAACTTCGGCAGAAGCTGCAATCGGAAGGGACCATTTTTCAGTCGACGTCGGACAGCGAAATGATTCTGCATCTGGCGGCTCGAAGCAGGAAAGAGAACCAGATACAGCAAATCAAGGAAGCTCTTGAGACAGTCGAAGGGGCATACTCGCTCGTTATTCTCACTGATACGAGTCTTATCGCGGCAAGAGATCCATATGGGTTTCGACCCCTCTCCCTGGGTCGTCTTGGCGAATCGTTTGTCGTTGCATCGGAAACCTGCGCATTCGACCTGATCGGGGCGACGTACGTGGGTGAGGTTGAACCGGGGGAAATTCTGGTCATTGACGATGAGGGAATCAAGAGCGGCACGTTGAAATCATATCACGTCTCCAAGACACCTCGAAAACACCATTGTATTTTTGAACACATCTATTTCTCCAGACCTGACAGCAAGATTTTTGGAGAGAATGTTGACAAGGTTCGACGTAAATTGGGGAAGCTCCTAGCGCAGCAGGCTCCCGTGAAGCCGGACGACGATGATGATCGTGTCATCGTCATCAGCGTTCCCGATTCAAGTAACACCGCCACGTTAGGCTTCGTGCGAGAAATGAACAAGATGGGAGAGGATGTCCGGCTCGAAATTGGCCTCATTCGAAGCCATTATGTCGGCCGCACGTTCATCATGCCCGATCAGGGAAGCCGGGAATTCAGGGTCAAGACGAAATTCAATACGGTGAAAGGGGTCATCAAGGGGCGGAAGGTTGTCATCATCGACGATTCGATCGTGCGCGGTACTACGTCCCGGCAGTTGGTACGCCTGATCCAGGAAGCGGAGCCGAAAGAGATTCATTTCCGTGTAACCTGTCCGCCGATCAAGTACCCGTGTTACTACGGCATGGATTTCCCAAGCATGTCTGAATTGATTGCGAATCGGTGTGAGAGCGACATTGAAAAGATCCGGGAGGAGATAGGGGTGACATCCCTGGCATATCTTTCGATGGAAAATCTCCTTGAAGGTGCTCCGAAGGAGAATGGTGCGCATTACTGCACTGCGTGTTTCAACGGGGAATATCCAGTTCCTATCGAACGACCAACATCAAAGGACGTCAACGACGCCTAATGCTGCAACGAATCTGGACAATTTCCAATCTACTCAGCTTCAGCCGCGTTGTCCTGCTTGCTCCTCTCGCGTATGTCATGTTTTCTGATGTTCCGCATCGCCAGGCCTGGATGGCTGCGATTATTGTCCTCGCCGGTTTGACGGATTT
>JAPLFP010000288.1 GCA_026390585.1 Ignavibacteriales bacterium
GGGCCCTTAGCTCAGTTGGTTAGAGCAGCAGACTCATAATCTGCGGGTCGCTGGTTCGAGCCCAGCAGGGCCCACGAAATGAAGGAAGAAGGTAGAAGTCAGTACACCCCGAGCGAGCGTTTTTCGCGAGTCGAGGGGGAGTCAGAAGTCAGTACACCCCGAGCGAGCGTTTTTTGCGAGTCGAGGGGAAGTCAGAAGTCAGATTCTCGATTCTTGAATTGTGATTTGAGCCTTCTGTACCTCAGAAGGCAGTATTCCGCCAATCACGTACCACTATTCAATAGGCGTGATCTCGTTGGTCGACTGCTTCTAAAAGCGTAGAAGAAAACCCCTTGTGAGTTCCGCTCTCTGAATCCCGCCAATGAGCGGAATCCAGGAGCGGGACCACAAAGGCTCCAAGTCACAAAGTGTAAGAAGAGAAACAATGATGTTTTCTCACACATTGGTGTCTTCGTGATTCCGCTTTCTGAATCCCGCAAACAAGCGGAATCCAAAAGCGGGACTTTGTGGCGACACTTTTCGACCGGCTCTCCAGGCGTCTCATTTTGGTGTCTAGTCTTGTCTGGCTTTATCCCCCTTTCATCTTCTTCAGGTTCTTCCTTCCATGGTCCGCAAAATGTCCTGAGGCCTGATCCTACCATTCAGCAAGTTGCCCAAGAGCCATTTCTATGCCTATGAATGTTCCATACCGGGTACTGATGTCTCGATCGGGACGATGAACCCGGCATAGCATCAGGAAGGCCCTCGCGGCCGATGGCGTTTGAAAGGTATCCAGCGCAGAACGGTGCGTGGGGGAAGTCGTCCTTTTCTGCGCATCCTCGATTCGACAACTGCCGAACAGTTGATGCACTTTCGTTCTTCGCGCTTGCTTGACAGAGACATCGAAAAATCGTATTATCCGTATCAAATTGGTGTCGGATCGCTCGATTTCCACCATACTATCTCGTAAGGGAATGCGATGGCTGAATATAAGCTTGAAGGATTGACCGTTGCTGGCAGACCGGTTTCCGGCATGATTAGCGCTGACACTCTGAAGGACGCCAAGCAGAGAGCTTCTTTGATGGCAATTGAGAAGAAGTTCAAGCTCACCGGTGTCTTTGAGCGCGTTACGTTCCTCTATCGGGTTCAGAAGGGAACAGAAAAGCCCATCGACGGGGAGCAGAAAGCCTACACGAAGGATGAGGTGAAACAAGCTCTTGAGAAAATGGGCTATCGTGTGTTGTATGTCCGGAAGAAATTGTTTGGGAACAAGCAGCGCGCAGCACCGCCTGTCGAGATCATCACCTTCGTGCGCATGAGTGCCGACCTCATGAGGCAAAAATTGCCATTCAATGAGATTCTGCTCCTTCTCATGAACGATATCACCAATCCGGCTCTCAAGGATGCGGTGAAGGAAATCAACAGCGAGCTCAAACAGGGGAAAGACAGCGAGAAGGTTTTCCTCAAGCAAGCTCCCGTCTTCGGTAAGTTTACCGCGAACATGCTTGGGCTGGCTTCGAAGAGCGGCAACATGACGGAAATCTATGAGAGCACCGCGAAGTTCCTGGAGCGCAATGCGCAGTTCAAGCGCAACCTGAAGAGCGCGCTCATCATGCCATTGGTCACCCTCTTCATCCTGTTCCTGGCAGTTCTTTTCTACGTTGGCTACATCTTCCCGGCCACGGCAGAAATGTTCGAGAAGTTCAAGATCGATTTGCCGCCTATGACCAAGGCAACACTTGGGTTCAGTCGATGGCTCACTGCGAATTTTGTCCCATTGATGATTGCAGTGTTCGTTCCGATCGGACTGTTTGCGCGGTTCTTGACGACAGAACGCGGCAGGTTCCTGATGGACAAATCTATCATCAAGGTACCCATCGTCGGACCGCTGCTCCACAAGACCGCAATTGAAATCTACTGCCGTGTGTTCTACGCACTCTATAGCGGGTCGGGAGAAAACATCGACGTTATCCGCATGGCGGCGGAAGCGTGCGGCAACAAGTACATGGAGCACCAGATCAAGACCATCGCGATCCCCATGATGTTGGAAAAGGGAAAAGGATTGACGGAAGCATTCCAGGCCACAGGCGTGTTTACGCAGACAGCAATCTCCCGTTTCAACTCGGGGGCGGAAACAGGTACTGTGAAAAACACAGCTATCCAGCTGGCCGAGTATTATGAAAAAGAAACCACGTACAAGCTGGCGAACGCGATCGAAGCTATCCAGCTTTCCGTGTCGATGATCATCATGTTGGTGCTCACTGCATTGACGCTCGTTTCCTCTGAAACAGCGACGATTCGTCCGAAGGCCCCCGGCACGATCATTCATTATTTGATGTACTATTTCGGGCTGAACTAGAAGCATAGACGAAAACCCCTTATGAGCCACAAAGGCTCCAAGGCACAAAGAACAAAGAAGAGAAAGAACGAAATTCTCACACCCCTTGTGTCTTCGTGATTCCGCTTTCTGAATCCCGCAAACAAGCGGAATCCAAAAGCGGGACTTTGTGGCGACACTTTTCGTGAGTATT
>JAPLFP010000240.1 GCA_026390585.1 Ignavibacteriales bacterium
TATGTAACCCGCGATCGATGGAACAAATCGCACTACATTTGTGGGGCAACAGGAGCAAGCGAACCATTCCGCGCGGCTGGCGCCACGAAACGATTCGAGGGGATTGGGATAGAAGAACCGGTTTCCTTCCATCGAAACCCCCGAAAGGAAGCCATTGTAGATGATTCGCTCGACCACATCCAGGTACTTCGCGTCTCCATGCAGAAGAAACATTCTGTAGTTCCAAAAAACGTTTGCGATGGCCGCACACGTTTCGCAGTATGCGCTGGAGTTCGGCAATGCATACGGATGACTGAATCCTTCATTGCCGCCGGTCGCTCCAATTCCCCCGGTCAGATACATCTTGGAGCTGACCACATCCTCCCAGATGCGGTCAATCGCTTTAATGTAGGATGCGTCGCCGGTCAACGCTGCGACATCTGCCATGCCGGCATACATGTACGCGGCGCGCACAGAATGGCCCACCGCGCTGTCTTGCTCGACCACCGGCATGTGGTCTTGCGCGTATTCGCCGATGAGATCGTGCCCCTTTGCATCGCCACGTTCATCGAGAAAGAACTTGGCAGTGCGGAGGTATTTCTCTTCCCCTGTGATCCTGTAAAGCTTGCACAATCCGATTTCAATCACCTGATGACCCGGCACTTCGTGTCGTTTGTTCGGTCCAAAGGTCTCGCAGATCAGATTCGCGCTTCTTAGTGCAACGCTCAGCAAATTGCGTTTCCCGGTTGCCTGGAAGTGTGCCGCGGCTGCTTCATAGAGATGGCCAAGATTGTAAAGCTCATGGCTGCCGTCCTTTTCCCCGACCCACCGGTCTTTCCCCCCCGGAGGCGAATATGTGGAATCCATAAGCTTGCGCGGCGTGTAGAGGTAGCCATCCGTTTCCTGTGCCGCGGAAATGAGAGCAATGAGACTGTCGAGATAATGGTCGAGCTGAACATCGGGATGAATCTGCAGAGAGTATGATGCACCTTCGATCACCTTGAAAACATCAGAATCATTGAACTGATACCCTTTGTAGCTTCCCTTCTTCAGGCCGGCTGCTCTGGCAAAGTTGTCAAGACGCCCGGTCTCTTCACACTTCTGAAAATTATGCGGAAGCGTCACGGTTCTGTTAATCTCGAGTCGGTTGGACCAGAAATTGTCCTCGATCTTGACGCTCGTGAACGGGACCGGCTTGATAGGATAGTCCCGGTTCCCTTTCTGCGCAAACAAACCTGCCACTGAGAACAGGAGAAGGATTGCCACAAGCGAGGATTTGGTCAGGTTCATATTGTTACCCCTTCAGTGGTTGTTCTACTAAAAGCCATTTCAACAACTGCCACGCAAAGGCCCAAAGCGACATCACACAACACAGTCATTGCGGGCATAATAGCCAAAAAGTGTTGCTAGAATTCTTGTAAGTTATGCTATTTCAATTCGTTTCCGGAAACAAACTCAAATGGATCGAGAATGAGAGCCAAAAAAGCGATGTCCACAGTGTTCATCCTCCACCTTCGGTTGTGGATGCAGGAAGGATACAGTGCCCGGGAGTTGTCTGCAATGAGCCGGAGAAGTCCTTCCAGCATGCGACGCATCATTCATTACTGGCTCTCTCAAAATCCACCGAGAGACGATGCGCAATGGAGAGCTCGCTTGAGCCAATGCCGTCATGTCATCGTTGACGGGACCATCCTTCGCCGAAAGAGTGGCGAGGCAGTGTATGCTGTCATGGAAAGCAACAGTCATGAGTTACTCTATGGTGGCTATGGCATCCGCGAAGGTGCAAGGGATCTTCAACGGGTCTATGGGATGCTTGCCCAAGCTGGATTGCACCCCAAAAGTGCCACAATTGATGGAAATCCACAGCAGGCGAAGTACCTCTTGCTTCAGTGGCCTGGGGTTCGTCTGCAACGGTGCGTGGTCCACGTTCAACGCCAAGGGCTACGTTGGTGTCGGAGAAATCCCAAACGGACCGACGCAAAACATCTTCGAAGACTATTTCTCGATCTGACCATGGTCAAGACCGCCGCGCAACGGGAATGCTTCATTCGCCAAGTCAGTCAATGGGATCATCGCTTCGGCCGTGCCATCCACCAGGCGCGTCGCATTACCGGAGGATGGGTTTTTAGCGATCTTGCTCTTGCAGCAGGCATGATTGTTCGATCCCTACCTGACCTGTTTCATTTTGTTGACAATGCCAAAATCTCTTCCTCCACCAATCCGTTGGAAGGATACTTCAGTCGAGTAAAAGAAAAATACCGAAGACATCGTGGGCTGGCAAGAAAGCACCGAGACCGATACTTTCAGTGGTACTTCTTCCTTCAACCACGATGAAAAACAGCAACACTTTTTGAGCATTATACCCATTGCGAGGAGCGAAGCGACGAAGCAATCTGAAACACGCTCGACAGATTGCTGCGCACAAAACGCTCGCAATGACTTGTTGTTTTGGTCCAATGTGAGCAGCGGGACTTGGCGCCAGAATTTCTTCTATCTTCCAGACGGGTTTCAGTTGCTGCCTTCCACAATCTCGCACCCATAGAGTTCGGCTGTCGGTTTTCCACCTCTTGCCCGAAACATCACACTGACTCTTTTCTTTCCGCGAATAAGGTCATCCGGAATGGGATACCTTGCTTCGACAAGTTTCATATCTTGCCCGCCGGTCGACGATTGTTTCGCAAGCGGCAGTCCGTCGATAAGGATACCGAAAGCACACTCCTTGTCACCCCCGCCGTAGGTGCACTTTAGTGTGCAACCCTTCGACGCGTCGACCTCGAGATCATATCGGAACGAGAGCGGCGACTTCACCCACTTCTGCCCCATTCGCTCGCCCGACTGGAATTTGTAGGCCTGGAAGTTGTGCTTGCGATCGGATCGATGATCACCCACGATGACTCTGTCGATCACGCCGGCAAGCCGGTCCGGCCGCATTTCCTGCATCACTTTCCACTCATACGGCGCAAAGATGTTCCAATACACAGCGTACCTCTGACCGAACAGCTTGTAGAAAGGAATGAGCGTCACGTCATTAGGCTTGCCGACGTTCGCCGTCCGGAACGTTAACGGCTTTCCCTTCACAGGTTTGATCCACAAATTCGGATCGGCATTGGGGACGACAAGCGCTGTCGCCTCGATCGCCGCTCCCTGGGATACCATCCGATCGACGTCCGCCCACGCCAGGCCGCTTTCCATCTCCTCCGTCATCGACTCCGTGCCGAGGGCTCCGGCAAGAACGATCGGCCCATACAGGACTGCACCGACTGACGGGTCGTCGGAAAACCTCGACAGAGAGAGCTTCATTGGAAGAGAGAGCTGAACATTATCTCCCTGCCGCCAGAGTTTCGCCAGCTTCAGATATCCGTCGCTGCCAATGTCTGTCGTCACCAATTTGCCATTCACCCTCACATAAGAGATCTTGCCTGCCCAGGCGGGTATGCGCAGTTTGAGCGTAAATTCTGTCGGCTTCTTCATCCTGAAAGAGAGACTTGCCCCCGCCTGTTCAGGGAACCTCGTCTCCTGAATGATGGTGACACCTTTTTCGGACCACTGCACCTCAGACGCAATGAACAGATTGACATAGACCGTGTTCTCTTCTTTGTAGTAGATGTTGTTGCCAAGCTTCGCGAATGATTCGATGCCCGAACCGTTGCAGCAGAAATACGAAGAGTCGGGAACGCCGAACGTTTTGAAGAGTCCGCTTTTCATTGGAACGAAGTACATGATCGCCCCGCCGACGGTCGGATGATGCGTGGGCAGAATTCCGTTGAACAGTGCCCGTTCATAGTAATCGAAGAACCTGGCATTCGGTGACCACGAGAATAGATGTTCCGTCAGACGGAGCATGTTGTAAGTGCAGCAGTTCTCGTGTGACTCCTGACTGAGTTCGTCGGCAAGTTTGTACGGTTCGTCACGCCAGTGCTCATAGTTGCTCGTGCCGCCGGTAGCATAGGAGCGGGCGTCAACGATCTCGTGCCAGAAAAACGACGCTATCTCGTAGTAGTTCATTTCTCCGGTCAACTCATATTCGCGAGCGGCTCCAATGACCTGTGGAATATGCGTGTTGGCGTGCAGACCCTGAAGCTGGTCCTTGTGTTCAACCAAGGGATCAAGAAACGATCTCTTTTCAAACCGACGCGCCAGCTCGAGATGTGCGGGATCTGACGTCACAGAGTAGAGATTCGCCAGGACTTCGGCCATTCCGCCGAACTCGACTTTCAACATCTCCTGCATTCGTTTCTCATCGAGCTTGTCGGTCCGCTTCTTTACCCACGAGGCCATCCCCCTGACAACTTCCAGTGCCTGCTTGTTGTCGCAAAGCATGTACATGTCAAGCAAACCTGCCATGATCTTGTGGAGCGTATAGTATGGAGCCCACACGCGTTTGCCGTTCTCGACTCTCTCGATGAACTCTTCCGGGAAAGCGCTGAGGTATCCGCTTGATCCTAGGGCATGTTGGCATCCTGCCAGCGCCTCAACGATCTGATTCCCCTTTTCTTTTACCCCAACGTCGCCGGTCGAGGCAAACATCAAAGCACATGCAGAGAGATAATGACCGACAAAATGGCCTCGCAGCTCGCAATTGGGAGCCTCCCACCCGCCAAGCGGTTGTGCTTTCGATGGCAGACCGGCGTTGACGCGAAAATTATGGACGAGGCGGTCCACCTCAAGACTCAACAAGTACGTTCGATTCCGTTCGAGGTTTTCTTTGATGGGACCCGCAAGCAATCGGACATCACGTAAGTCGAATTGACGCGCCACGATCGGCACCTTCGCTTCGGCCCCTATCTTCTTCTGAACCTGTGGAAAAGCTGCTGGCAGCAGCATGGAGAGAACAAGACCTGCAGCAAAAATCGACCGCATAGTACCCTCTACGTGTAGGTGATCATGACCTTCACGACGTGATCGCGATAGTCCGCATTCAGAACAAATGCTTCTGGTGTTTGTGCAAGCGGAAAACGATGCGTAACGATGCTCTTCACATCGATCAGGCCGCTTTCCACCAACTCAATTGCTTTCGGATATTTGTGTTTCATCCGCCGCGACAGGAGGATGGTGAGACCCTTCCGCCGAGCCGTTGAATGATTCAGTGTCAGTCGATCGTCACGCGGAATACCAACAAGCACAAGCTTACCACCATACCGGACCATCTCCGCCGCAAGCTGGATCGACTGATCTGCCCAGGCAGCTTCAAACGAGACATCGACTCCTCTTCCGAGCGATTGAATCATAAGCTTCTCCCTCGCATTCGTCCGAGCCGAATCGATGGGAATGCCCCCGAGCTTTTCTGCCAGGTGAAGCCGCCACGGCAGTTGTTCGACAACAAAGATCGGCTCCATCCTCGCCAGCTTCGCCGCTTCCAGAATAAGCAGTCCGATCGGTCCTGCACCGATGATGACGGCGGATTCGCCGGGTTTCACCTTCGCAAGATCGACTGCATGAAGCGCTATCCCAAGAGGTTCAAGAAGTGCACCCGTTTCAGCATCGAGCGCGTCCGGAAGAGGAAAACAGGTTTTTGCGGGGACGACGATCTGCTCACAGAAGCATCCGCCGTCAGGAAAAAGGCCGCAGAAATGAAGACTCGTACAAAGGTTCGGATGTCCACGCTTGCAGAGCTCACAAATCCCACATGGCTGAGCCGGGTCGACCGCCACGCGCATTCCAGGCTTTAGCTGAACAGATTGTTCGCTCAGTGGCTCTTCCCCCGTCGAGACGATCGTCCCTGCAAATTCATGTCCCAGAACAATCGGTGCGTTGAGTTTGGTGTCTCCGATTGTCGCGTCGAGGTACATGTGTAAATCACTGCCGCAAATTCCCGCGGCGTCAACCCGCAGGAGAACCTCCCCCTTTCCAGGTGATTTTGGGTCAGAAAGTTGTTCAACCTTGAGGGTCCG
>JAPLFP010000022.1 GCA_026390585.1 Ignavibacteriales bacterium
GATTTGGATAGCAGTATTTCTTTGTAGTATTTTTTTTCTCCAGTCCCGGCAGTAAGCATGACAATGTCATCTTTGATTTCAAACTGTATGTCCTTCTCATCCACGCCGGGAAGCTCTGCGATGATGATGATGGTATCTTCTTCGTCGAACACGTCCACGATAGGTTCTCGAACTTCGTCGACGACCGGGCCCTTCTCTTTATCTTCCCGAATATTGCCGAACGGCTCCACGGTTGGCTTGCCTGAGCCTGCAAACTTCACGGAAAAACCATAGACCGCCTTGACGTCTTTCCCAAACTCACCTTCTCTCTTCACCTCGGTCTCACCTCTCTTCTCCATCTCTGCAATGAGGTCGAACAGTGAGCCGATGCCTTTGAAGACTCCCCCTATCCCAAAATCAAAATCCTCTTTGTCGATCCTTGCCTTTTTCATTTCGAGAGCCTCCTTATGGTTAGATTGTTTATTTGTTGATCTCACCGGCATCGAACAACATAATGAAAATCGACGGACTTACTTCCAGTTTGTGCGCCGGTACGAACGCCGGCGCTCACCTCTTCGATCAATCTCTGTTTCGTTTTCCGATCATCTTTCAGTTGAAGCGCCTTCCAGCTTGCGCCGCTGCTCAAGGATGAGACAACCTTGCAGGTGCAGAAGATCTCTCGGTATCATCCGAGTTGACAATCTGCATCGGGACGTTCCGTCTTGTCGCTGTCAATCTTGTCAAATTGAAACGAAAGGCAACATAGCCAAAGCTATTTATTTCTTGTCAGAGTATTCGTGACAGGAAAACGGAACGCGCGGGTGGGATGGACAATTGCGAAGGACAATGTGCGACCGGAGATTGCTTTCGGTGTGGATAACATGTGGAATTCGACGGGACAATCCTTTAAGCAAGAGCATCAATCCTGCGAAAAACAAACATCATTCGACGAGTCGGTTCCGAATAGCGTAATGAACAAGCGCGGCGCTTGTCTTCATTTGCATCTTTTCGAGAATCCGAGAACGGTAAGTATTAACAGTGGCAACACTCAGTGACAATTCTTTCGCAATTTCAGTGATGGTCTTCCCCCGGGCGATCATACACAGTACTTGCAGTTCACGGTCCGAAAGAGTCTCGTGCAATGGTTTCGTAGTCTCCTTTTGCAGATCGTTCACAAGAGTTTCGGCGAAGAGCGGACTCACGTATTTTCTTCCTGATGCGACCTTCCTGATGGCTTTGATCAACTCTTCCGGAGCGCTTTCCTTCGTCAGATACCCTGCGGCACCCGCCTTGAATGCACGAGTTGCCATGATCTCCTCGGGGTACAGACTGAGGATGAGGATGCGCAACTTTGAGCACCTTTTTCGTAGGAGTCGAAGTACTTCCAAGCCATCTTTACCGGGCATCATGATGTCAAGGATGAGCAGATCAACAGGCAACACCTCTATCTTCGACAACAATTCCACTCCATCGCTGGCGTCTCCCACCACCTGGAGGTCAGGCTCTGAGGCGAGGGTTCTTCTGATCCCCTCGCGAACTAATGCGTGGTCGTCTGCAACAAAGATTTTGATCATAGGATAATTTGCCTTTTGCCGTGTTGACAATGGTCGTTTTCGTTTGTCTTGCTCGCGAGTGCCACTTCTAACAAGAGCTCTTGCATTCGAAACGGCACTACTCCTCAAACAACACTCTTGTTAACCAAGCGAAATCCGAGCCGTCACCACGGTGCCTTTTCCGGGGATCCCTCGGACTTCTACGTTGCCACCGAACCCTATTGCCCGTTCCCGCATACCCATAATCCCGAATGATCGAGCGCCCGTTATTGCGGCCTCTGAAATCCCCTGCCCATTATCTTTGATTTCCAGCACTAGGGCTTCAGGTTCGATGACAAGTTTCGCGAGAACCATCGTGGCATTGGAGTGTCGGGCCACATTGGTCAACGCTTCCTGAAAAATCCGGAACAGCGCTATTGATCGATCAGGGTCAAGTGTAATCTTCTCCTGAGGAAGCGAGAGCTCGCAGTTGGTTCGGGTGCGTCGCTGAAATTGTTCTGCTTGCGAACGGAGAGCATCAACGAGACCAAGAATCTCTAGCATCTCCGGCCGCAGTTCTGTGACTAATCTCTGTACTGTTCGAATGGCGGAGCCAACAAGGCCTGACATCTCTTTGATCTCCCCAGAAATGGTCACAAACTGCGATTCTATGCCTTCCTGAACAACTTCCTTCTCAAGAAGTGACAAGTTCACCTTCAATGCTGTTAAGACCTGACCAAGCTCATCGTGTATTTCACGTGCTACGACGGTACGCTCGTCTTCCCGAACATTTTGAAGATAAGCAGCAAGCGCGCGCAATTGATCTTGGGATGTCTTGAGCTGTTGTTCCGCCAGCTTGCGATCGGTGACATCATCCTCATAAACGACAAGCTCATTTGATGGGAGGGGGACAAAAGTCACGAACAAGAATCTGGTTTCACGTGTCGACTGGTATGTATAAAGTATCTCGCGGCTGATGACACTCCTTTCCGTGTAACATCGCGCAAGATTCATGACAATATCCGGCCTATCGGAGTAGAATACACTCGCCTTCGTGCCGCGCAAAACGTCGGCATTGCAGTGCATTCTCGCCTCGGCGGCAGTATTGAAGTCGACAAGCACAAAGTCATCCCCCGCTTTTTGCCAAATGTACGCCGGGATGGGGTTCCCTCTGAACTCAGATCTGAATCGCTCCTCGGTCACTCTCAGCGCAGCCTCGGCTCGCTTGAGGTCCGTGATATCGCGGTTTACCACGACGAGCCCGGAAACGATACCACGATTGTCCCGGAGGGGCGATTTTGAAATAAGTATGGCCCGCTGGACCTCGCCAGTGATGGGATCCCGACGTATCTTTTCTTCTATGTTCACGAACGGTCTTCCGGTAGAAAATACCTTTTCCTCCTGCAGCCTGCCGTCTTCGGCATGCTCTTTCGGCATCAGATCCTCGTCCTTCTTGCCCAGAACGTCGTCAGCAGATTCTTTGCCAAGGGCGCGAACGCACGAAGGGTTGGCTAGCACAAACCGTCTCTCAAGATCCTTGACAGCGATCTCGTCGGGGATGGCATTGATGAGCGTGCTCAAGAGGTTTCTCTCGTCTTCGAACCGTTGTTCCGCCTGCTTGCGCTCGGTGATGTCTCGGGCAACTCCAAGTTCTCCCACGACTTTGCCGTCCTTGACGTGTGGGGTGGAGGTGAATTCTCCGACCCGGTACTTGCCTGATTTGGAAACAACGCGTAATTCATAGGCGGCTTGCGTCTCGCCCCGCAAAGCCCGTCGTAACGTTTCTTCAGCAAGGGGCAAGTCATCTGGATGAATGAGAGAAGCAAAACTCTTGCCGATCCATTCAGCCCGTGACCAACCCGTGAGCGTTTCAAAGGCCGGGTTCAATGACGTAAGCGATCCGTCCTCTCCGGAAATGGTGTAGATAACATCGGGCGCAACGTCAACCAAGCTGCGATATCGTTCTTCGCTTTCGCGTATCGCTTCCTCAGCCCGTTTGCGCACGATCCCCTGTGCGAGTGTGACCGCCGTGCCAGCCAAAGGACTGAGAGTCGGTTCAAGAAGCAATATGCCTGCAAAGACAGTCAGCACGCCTACGATCTGGTTTTCGACGGTAACGGGAAATCCTGCGTACGCAATAATATTATGCTGTCGCGCCCATGAGGCATCCATCAATAATGGTCCATCGAGAATCGAATTACTCGCAATCACCTGTCTTTCTGCTACCACCTTGCCGGCGAGCAAATTTGCAGTGTGTATACATTCATCGGACTTTGCCCGAAGCGTACTGAGTTCCGCATGCGCTTGAAGCTCAAGGGAATGTGTTTCAGGATTCATGATCCAAATGTGAGCGCAAGCGACATCAAGGTTACGCATGATCACCTCAGCACTCTGCTGAAGTACCTCCCCAAGCGAACGCTGACGATTGATGGAATAAGCCATCTTGCTTCGAAATTTGTGCAGTCGTGTTTCATACGCCCGCTCTTCTTCTCGTTGCTTACGTTCGGTGATGTCGCGGATAATGGCTGTGTAAAACTGGCCTTCAGAAACCTCCCATGTAGCAAGTGAAAGCTCCATCGAAAAATCGGTACCATCCTTGCGCAGCCCTTTCATTTCAACGGTCTGGCCGGCAATTCGCGGACCTCCGCCGGCCTGCAACCTCTTCAGACCGTTGGCGTGACCGGCGCGGAAGCTCTCAGGCATGAGGCAGATCAGTGATTGCCCGACGGCCTCCACGTAACTGTAGCCGAATATCCGCTCGGCACCCTTGTTCCATCCGGAGATATTTCCGTTACTGTCTGCAGTAACGATGGCATCGTTCGCAGATTGCAGAACCGCCCGGTAACGAGCCTCACTTTGACGCAATTCCTCCTCTGCTTGCTTCCGCTCGGTAATGTCGCGACACACAATCAGCAGGCCGACGACGTTCCCGCTATCATCGACAATCGGCGAAGAGTTGATTTCTCCCCAGAATGGGGTCCGGTCGTTCTTCACAAGTCTGAATTCACGCGGTTCGGGCTCCGATCGACCGGACAGGATCTCCTGGATACGCGACTTGACTAATCCGCGATCGTCGGGTAAGACCCAGTTCAGGATGGTCGTACCGATTATCTCTTGTTCCGGAGGAATCCCGAACATATCAATAGCTTTGGGGGAGGCAAATGCAAGAGCGCCATTCATGTCTAAAATCGCAAGGGCGTCCGGCGTTGCTTCTGTAAGCGTCCTGTAATACGCCTCCGACGCACGAAGGCGTTCCTCCATACGCTTGCGCTCGGTTATGTCTCGGTACAGCATCTGGTACTCTGTCTTGCCGTTCCAAAGCACTTCCGTGCGGAAGACCTCGAGGTGGCGGATTTCACCGTCTTTACGCACAACGCCTATTTCATAATTGGACGGGACGTGCTCACCTCGCATCCTCTTCTCTTTCCTTTTCTCGTGCTCAGCGTAGCTTTCGGGACAATAACGCTGTTTGGCCGGTGCGGCCCTCAGCTCCTCAAAACTGCTGTAGCCATAGATATCCAGCATGGCTTGATTGCCATAAAGCATTTCTCCCTCTGCAGTCACGATGCGGATCCCCAGAGGCGAAGTCTCCATGGAGTTACGAAAGTTTTCCTCCGACCTTCTTAACGCGTTCTCCAAGTTTTTCAAACGTAGCAGCGGAACATCTCGCCCACTGATAATGGCATCCACTTCTCCACCCTGCAAGGCAGCAATGATTTGCTCAGCTTCAGTCAGCCGTTGCTCCAGTTCCTCGTATGTTAGCCTCTCGTTACTCATCATTCGCCTCCCGTCAGCCTCAGTGCAGCAAGGACCTTTTTTGTGTTACTCAGGTTGTCCAAAATCGTAACCTTTGGTGGAGGGCAAAAGCAGTGTTGCCACCTGCTGAGTCGGATGCAACGAAATAGTAGCACAGATCCTCGACAGCTATGGGTGCCATACTCCGAGGGAGCCCCATCTGCTTAGCGGCAGTCCGGCAGGTCCGCTCCCGTCGATCACAGATAGAAATCCACGCCCTCTCCTCAAACCTATGTGGACACTCGAAAACCCGCAATACCGAAAACTCGGTATACTCACGAATAAGCAAGAATTGGTCTAACGTTGCGCCATTTTTTCGATCACAGAGATCGCTTTTTCAAATTCGGTTGACTTGTCAAAGAAGAAATCCGCGCCCTTTCTGGTACACATCGCCTTCATGGGGCCCGATGAATAATTGGTGAGCACCACGACGACCGGAGACGGATCCATTTCCTTGAGCCTTGGCAGAATTTCAAGTCCGCTGAGTTTCGGCATCTGCAAGTCGAGGATGACAATGTCGGGATGCGCCTTGCGAACCATGACGGCGGTTTCGACCCCGTCGATCGCCTCACCCGCAATCTCAACATCTGATAGACCTGAGAGCAATTTGATGATCCGCTCACGGATTGGCGTGTTATCGTCTGCTATTACCACTTTCACCATTTCATTCGCTCCTTGCCAGGAAGAATCTGGCAGTGGAGTGTAAGAATCGACTATGTAAGGCGGCATCGCTAGGGGTGTGACTCGGGCATCGTAGTTTTAGCGATGGGGGAAATCTAGCTTAAACTGGAGAACCGGGGAAAGGTGAAACGGAGAAGGAGAGATTATTTGCTCAAGACAGATTGCTTCGCAGAAAACGCTCGCAATGACACAATCACCCAGTCATTGCGGGGAGTGGCTCCGGAGGAGACACGACGAAGCAATCTATACATGTTGCTCTCGATGGATTGCTTCGCGAAAAGCGCTCGCAATGACATGCTGCCGAGAGCGGGACTTCGCCGACAACGCTCGCAACGACACCCTACCAGTCATTGCGAGGAGTCCCGTTGTTTTTCAACGGGACGACGAAGCAATCTATACATGGATGGATCACTTCGCAGAAAGCGCTCGTGATGACATGAGCTCTGAAAACGCTCTACAAATCACCATACAAGTCTTTCCACTCTGGATTCATCTTGTTGATCAAATCAATCTTTTTCTGTCGTGATCCAGCCTTGATCTGCTTCTCCCGAGCGATAGCACCGTATGCGTCCTCGAACACTTCGTAGTACACCAACTTTGTGGTGTCGTATCTTGCAGAGAAGCTTTTTCCTTTTCTCGCCTTGTGTTCGTACACCCGTCTCTTCAAGTCGTTCGTGACTCCGGTGTACAAAACAGTGTTGAGAAAATTCGTCATTATGTAGACGTAGAAGTACTTCTTCATTTCGTGCCTTGGATAGATTGCTTCGCAAAGAGCGCTCGCAATGACATAGTGCGATGGGTCACTTCGCACAAGACGCTCACAGTGGTGCTCAGCTTACTCCCCCAGCTTATTCTCAATCGCGTAGTGCATCAGCTCAGCGTTCGTATGCATCCCCATCTTCTCGAGGATATGCATCCTGTGAGTGTTAACAGTACTGACGCTCACGTTCAGCTCGGCGGCAATATGTGTCACCGTTTTGCCTGCGCCAATCATTCGAAGAACTTGAAATTCCCGGTCAGAAAGATCTTCATGGGGCGCACGGCCACCCCGACTGGCGACATTGACTGCCAGTTCCTGGGACAGTGCATCGCTCACATACTTCCTTCCATCGGCGACTTTGCGCAGTGCGACCACCAACTCTTTCGCCGCACTGTCCTTCGTCAGATATCCATCAGCACCAGCCTTCAACGCGCGCACTGCAAAGACCTCTTCGGGAAACATGCTCAGGATGAGCACATGCAAGTGAGGAAATCGCTTTTTGATGTCTTTCAGGACATCGAGCCCCGGCTTATCCGGGAGCGACAAATCCAAAAGGAGGATGTCGCAGTCCGATTTCCCAATCCGCTCGAGAATCTCGATGCCACTCCGCGCTTCTCCGACGACAATCATGTCGGATTCTTCCCGAAGGATTTTCTTCACACCTTCGAGGATGAGAACGTGATCATCTGCTATGAATATTTTGATCATACGCATGCCCCTTCGACGAAGTGGAACTCCGTGCTCCTCTGTGTTCCCAAACAAAGCGTGACACGGAGAGACACAGAGGGTCACAGAGGTACATGGAGAAGATTAAAGTGTCTTTCTGTGGAACTCTGCATTTCTCTGTGGATCTCTGTGTCCCCAATCAATCCGCGGCTTTTATGTGTCTTCCTTCACAGCTCGTTCACATCCCCCCGTCAGGCAGCGTCTCATGAATCGGCATCCTGACAAGGATGGTCGTCCCCTTCCCCACGGTTCCCGTGATTTCCAGGTTTCCGCCCAGGAAGACTGCGCGCTCACGCATCCCGATTAAACCAAATGACCGGGGTTTGCTCTCGGCATCGAACGTGATGCCGATTCCATCGTCCTTGATTTCAAGAATGAGATCGTTGCCTTCTATTCGCATGATCACATCGACGCGCGTCGCTTGCGCATGCCGGGCAACATTGGTGAGGGCCTCCTGAACCAGGCGAAACAGAGCGATGGATCTTCTCGCGTCAAACTGAAGATCCCCGACGTC
>JAPLFP010000303.1 GCA_026390585.1 Ignavibacteriales bacterium
AATGTGCGTTGAAACATGCTATCCTCATGCCCTCCAAATGGAGGGACGGACGATGACGGTTCGCGCAGTGATGGATGAGATCCTCTCCGACAAGCCGTTTTATGAATCTTCCGGCGGAGGGGTTACCCTCTCAGGCGGCGAGCCGGCATTGAGCAAAGACTTTGCGCAAGAAATTCTCGAACAATGTAAAAACCATCGACTGCACACCGCCATCGAGACGTGTGGTGAGGTCCCATGGGAATCTCTCGAAGCGCTCCTCCCGTTCACCGACCTGATCATGATGGACATCAAGCAATTCGATTCCGGCAAGCATCAGCTTGCCACCGGCCAACCGAATGATCGCATTCTCTCGAATGCGCGTCGGCTGGCACTCAGCGGAAAGACGATCGTCTTTCGCACACCAGTCGTCCCGTCGGTGAATGACAAGGAAGAAGAAATCATGCAGATCGCAACCTTCGTTCGCGAACTGATCGAGCTCCGCAACAGCAGTCATCAGAACGGGACCGGAGACATTATGTACGAGTTGCTGGCATTCCACAAACTCGCGGTGGGAAAGTATCCAAGTCTGGGTCTGGACTACAAGGCACATGACGTTGAGCCACCGACGAAGGAAAGAATGACGGCACTGCTCGATGCTGCACGTCGCTGCGGCATTGACGCTTCGGTGCGATAGCAAAGGAACATCGATTCATCTGTTTGAGTGGGGGTATCATGATTGGCTCTGAAACAAAAGAACTGAACTTCGCCGAACGCATCGACATGCTCCGGGCGACGAAGATGCGGCACACAGAGGAAAAGTGGCGGGAACTCGGCTGCTTCGACATGGATGACCTGCCGGTTATGCTGCCTCCTCTTGAATCGCGCAAAATCGTTCGTGTCGTCAGCGGATCCGGTTTGCTGATCGTCGATGCTCTGTTCAAGGAATTCACGCCCAAGACCAATCATCCGAGCGGTGGTATCTTCGGCGCACGCGCTTGCGGCGAGAATTTCCGGCAGGTTATCGACCTGCATCCGCCCTACGTTGACCCGGTGAGCTCCCTCGCCGGAGGATATATGGCACATTTCTCCGCCTATCGTCAACCCGCCTGGAATCCTGACTTCGATTTCTCGCACCTCCACGAAGATCAAGAGAAGTACAAGCTCCATCATGGTATTGGCGCCGTGCAGCACTTCTGTCAGGACGAAGCGATTGGGCTCACCCTCGGCTGGGGAGGTATTCTGGCCAATATCCGGCACTATCGCACGGTGAACACTGACGAGGAAGCACAGGAGCTCTACGACGGCCTGGAACACATGGTGCTCGGGATACAGAATTGGATTGCCCGGCACGCAGCGGCGGCAGGCGAAATGGCGAAGCGGGAAGAGCATCCGCAACTGCGCCAGAACCTGATAGAGATGGCCAGCGTCAATGAACGTTTGGTGCAGCACCCACCTCAAACGTTTCGCGAGGCGTGCCAATGGATGCTCTACTATCAGCTTGCCGGGAAGATGTACAACATGGGCGGCTCGCTCGGACGCGTCGACCAATTTCTCTTTCCATTCTATCAGGAGGATAAGAAACGGGGTATTCTCACTGACGAAGAAGCCATCTTCCATCTCGCCTGCCATTTCATTATGGACACAAGTTATACGCAACTCGGTGGTCCCGACGCCTCGGGCAACGATACGACGAATGTTCTTTCGTATCTCGTGCTCGAAGCCGCGCATCGTCTCAAAGTGCCGGTGAATGTTGGGGTCAGCGTCGGCAAGAACATCGATCCGAAGTTGCTCCGGCGGGGAGTTGAGATCTTGTTCGAGGACAAAACCGGTATACCGAAATTCCTCGGCGTGGATCGCACCAGCGAAGGGTTCGCCAGAAATGGACTTCCTATCGAGCTTGGGCGTCAACGGGCGTATTCCGGTTGCCACTGGTGCGCCATTCCCGGAAGGGAATATACCGTGAACGATTGCGTCAAAGTGAACCTTGCCGCTGTCTTCGAAGTGGCGCTGAAGGACATGATGTCTGACGGATCCATCGAACGCTCTGTGGATGAACTCTGGCGCCGTTTTGCAAAACATCTCCGTCGTAGCGTCGAAACGGTACAGCAGAGCCTTGATTTTCATATGGACCACATGTACCGGGTATTTCCTGAGTTGCATCTCGACCTTCTCTGCTACGGACCGATCGAAAAAGGACGTGATGCGTCGCATGGTGGCGTTGAATTCTACAATCTGTGCGTAGATGGCGCGGGCCTGGCGACCGTCGCAGACTCATTCGCTGCGGTTGAGCAACGGGTCGAGCGTGAGAAAAGGATGACTTGGAATGAACTCATGAATTTGCTCAATACGAATTGGGCAGGAGAAGCCGGTGAGAGAATGCGCCTCATGATGAAAAGCGTCCCGCGGTACGGGAGCGGCCGCTCGAAGGCTGATTCGTTCGGAGTGAACGTCGCACAGACGTTCACGAACATCGTCAAGGAGAAGCCGACTCCGCATGGGTTCAATTTGATTCCCGGAATTTTCTCATGGGCCGCAACGATCGCGATGGGAAAAGACGTAGACGCGACGCCCAACGGACGGTTTTCCAGAAGCCCGATCTCGCATGGACCGAACCCGGATCCAGGGTTCCGGAAAGACGCCGCACCGACAGCTCTGGCGCTTGCCGTTTCTTCCGTTCAACCCGGGTATGGCAACACTGCACCGATGCAGATCGAGCTCGATCCGGGGCTCTCAAAATCGGATGAAGACATCGAGAAAGTGGTTGCACTCATCCGGACGCATTTTGAGCTGGGTGGCACACAAATCAACATGAACATTCTGAACAAGAAGGCCGTTCTCGAGGCACAAAAGGATCCGAGCTCGCACCCCGATCTGATCGTCCGTGTCACCGGATTTAGCGCATATTTCGCCAGTCTCTCGCCTGAGATGCGGCAAATCGTGGTGGATAGGATTATTGCTGAAGAGTGAACAAGAGCAAGCACGAAACACTAATATCGAAATCCCAAGGAAATCCTAAACTCGAAATCTCAAATATCAAACAAATACTAAACCCGAAATTCCAAATCTCAAATAGCAAACAGATGCTAGACTCTCAAATCAAAGAACGACGGTCAGCGTTTCTGATTTAGGATTTTGGATTTGCTTGAGATTTGGGGTTTAGAATTTCGAATTTGACCTCATGGACACTTCACCACGTCAACGCTTCTTGTCGTACGTAAAAAATCCAACAACGTCCCGCCCCGTTGTTTCTCCTTTTCTTCCACATCCGGACGTCATACGCGAGACGCTCACGCTCCTTCATTTGCCGGTTACAGACGACCCTGTCAGAAACGAGATTCGATTATCGCAGGAGCTTGGGTACGAACCGATGTTCATGACCGACTGCTCAGGGTTGATATTCAACTGGTCCACAGACGAATCCCGTTCCTCGCCCCAGACTGCCTTCCGTACAATCGTGACGCCAAAAGGGGAGTGGACCTGGCGGGCTCCGCGCAAGGACATTCCCTGGAGTGATGAGGCGGCGTGCCCGGTGGAAACGATACGGGATCACGAAATGCTGGTTTCTGTGTGTGAGCGGGTCGGTGATCGCGAACGGGAAATCCGAAACTACTTTCGCACATGGCGTCAAAACGTGGCTGAGGACGGAGTAATCGTTATCGGCCATCCACACCCATCCTGGCTTGGCTGCCAGATCAATCCGACCAATATTTTTTATCAATGGAATGATTATCAAGATGTTTTCGTACGGAGCATGGATGCACTCTTTGAAGCGTCGTTATTTGTCATGTCTATCGCTATCGCGGAAGGCATTGATTTCATGAGTGATTCCAGCTATGGGCTGGAAATGACCTCGCCGGAACTGTTTGCCGCGATGGATCTCCCATACATCCGCCGGTTTGCAGAATGGACCCATCGGCATGATGGGTTGTTTTGGTACCACAACTGCGGATTCACGAGCCAGTTTATCAAGGAGGGGATATTCAATACACTCGGTGCCGACGTGATCGAAACGATAGCACCCCCACCCGAAGGGGATAATGACCTGGCCGAGTCAAGGCGCCACATCGATCGAACCATCTGCACAAAAGGGAATTTAAATCTCCGGATGTTGCGGGATGGATCCCCTGCTGAGATTTCGAAACAAGTCGCGAAGATTGTCTCCGATGTCCGCGGCTATCCGCACATTGTTTCCAGTGCGGACGGAGTTCTACAAGGGACGAAGCCGGAGAATTTCATCACGTTTGTGAGAGCAGCAAGAGAAACACTGGGACTCTAGCCGCTTGCGAAAGAAGATCTATCATGAGCAGCTCCACATCGAAAGGCAGATCATGAGACGAAAGATATTCATTGCTTTTCTCCTTTCCATTTCCCTCCTGTCTTGCAGCAAGAAGAGTGATGACATCGTGCTTCAGGATTGGAACTTCGGCGGCAGGCCGAAATTGATTGACTTCCTGAGGCAAAGGGTGTACTCCTTCGAGAAATCGCATCCGGGCATCAAAGTGGCACAAAGTGACAAGAGTTGGAATATGATTCGTGAGATTCTCTACGCCGATTTCAGCGCTGGCGCGGGACCGGACGTGATGAACACACACTCGAATTTCGCGGCCGAGTTCGGCGAAGCAGGGTACTATTACCCCGTAAACAAATTTCCCGATTTCGAACAAGTCAGACAGTGGTACATGCCGCACCTTCTCGAATCCACACGATACAAAGACAACTACTACGGTCTGCCTTCAAGCGCCATCGCCTTTGTCCTTTGCTGCAACAAAGAGCTGTTTGACAAGGAGGGAGTCGCACCGCCCAAAACGTGGTCACAGTTTAGAGAAGCAGCGAAACGTCTCACGAAAGACAGTGATGGGGACGGAGTGCTGGATCAGTACGGTCTCGTTCTTATGGGCGGAGATAAAGGCGGATTTGCCTATCGCATGATACCGTTCTTTTTCAAAGCCAGCGTCAACGTGATGTCGGAAGATCTCAAAAAGATCGAATTCAATGCACCAATGGGAGTTGCTGCGTTGAAATTGATCGCCGACATGTATCAGCTTGATCACTCCATCACCCCCGGATTTCTCGCTTATACTCATTCCGAGATCAACGATTTGTTCTGCAGCAACAAAGCTGCCATGAGCATCGAAGGGCCATGGTTCAGAGGGATGGTTGGCGACAAGAGCCCAGGTAAGGATATGTATGTCGTCCCTGTCCCGGTCCCCGACGATATGATCGCACAATATGACACTGCGCCGACGCTGCAGGACATGGTCATGTACTCCATCAACGCCCGGTCAAAGCATTTGAATCAAGCCTGGGAGTTGCTCAAGTACCTGAGAAATGAAGAGGCAGATATGTTTTGGATTACACAGGACCTTGGAGCGACCGCCACAACCAAAGGTGCGTTGAATAGTCGCGAGGCTCAAGGTGTGAAGGATATTCAGATCTACATCAACGAGCTCAATCACGCCCGACCCTGGCCTCCGCATCCGAAGATGATTGCGGTCGCCAGCAACATCTTCACACCGTATTGCCAGAAGGCGATCGTCGGAGAATTGTCACCGACGTCAGCCCTCGATCAGGCCGCCAGGGAAGCACAGGAACTCATCGACGGCAAGAAATGAAGAAAGCCACGCCATACCTTTTGTTGGTTCCGGCACTTCTCTTCACAGTGTTCGTGCTGGCCTATCCGCTCGTGCAGAATCTGATCAACAGTTTCAGCGACGTCAGTATGATTACGGGCAGTAGTGGTTGGACAGGCCTGAGCAACTACAGGCACGTTTTTGAAGACACACTTTTTTGGCGCTCCTTCGCGAATACATCTGTCTATGCGGTCGTTGGCACTGCGTTGGCCCTGGTCATGGGGCTTGGGTTCGCTCTCTTGCTGAACCTCAAGTTGGGCAAGATCGATACGATCATGGGGTGTCTCTACACGGTTCCCTGGGTCATCTCTCCGGTCGTGGCCGGGTTTGCCTGGAAATGGCTCTTGAACGACAACTTCGGAGTCGTGAACTACTGGCTTGCACATCTCGGTGTAGCCAAGGTCGGGACGACCTGGCTCGGCGATCCCCACACGGCGCTCGTCTGTGTCATGCTGGCCCGGATCTGGCAGTTCTATCCGTTTGCGATGGTAATGTTCCTTGCGGGATTGCAGTCGATTCCACAGGAGGAATACGAAGCCGCGGCGGTTGACGGTGCGACGATGATCAAAAGGTTCTTCTATATCACACTACCGAATCTCAAGACCGTGACTTCCGTTCTCCTCGTCCTTGGCGTCATCTGGAGTTTCAACGATTTCAACATGGTGTTCGTGATGACGCGCGGAGGACCGATGAACTCATCCATGGTTCTTCCGGTTCTCGTCAGGGAATTCTCCTTCGTGCAGTTTGATCTCGGGAAAGGCTCGGCGCTTTCAGTCATGATCTTCGCTTTGCTCACGACACTTTCCTTTCTGTATCTGAAGGTGATCTCGAGAGGGGAGTCGATATGAAGAAGACTTTGCTCTCATTCGTGATGATCGTCCTGGCTCTGCTGGTCCTTCTTCCCGTTCTCTGGACACTCTCCACTTCGTTGAAGCCTCTGAACGAAGTGAACAAGTTCCCCCCGGAGTGGTTCAGCCCATCGATGAGCCTGAATCCTTACAGCGACATGTTCTTCTACCTTCCGTTTTCAACGTATACATTGAACAGTCTAATTGTCGCTTCTTCCTCGACCATCTTGACGCTTCTCTTTGGAAGTCTGGCGGCGTTTGCGTTCTCACGATTTACGTTTGTGGGAAAGCGAACATTTCTGCTCGTCTTTCTTCTTTCACAAATGCTTCCTGGCGCGTCGGTCATCATCCCGCTCTTTCAATTGCTCCAGAAGGTAGGTTTGTACGACACCTATGGCGGATTGATCCTGGTCCATACTGCGGTGTTGCTCCCCTTTGTCATCTGGCTGTTGTACGGTTTCTTTCAAACGATTCCCCGCGACATCGAGGACGCTGCGCTGATTGACGGCTGTTCGAGGATGACAGCGCTCCGCAAAATAATTCTTCCGCTCGCTCTCCCCGGGATCGGAGCCACAGCGTTGTTCTCATTCCTCGGTTCCTGGAATGAATTCTTTTTCGCGCTGATACTGACATCTTCAGATTCGACCAGGACGATCCCTGTTGGGATTGGTCTTTTCGTGGGCGAGTATCTCGATGTCTGGAATCAGATGGCAGCGGCAGCGATTCTCTTCAGCATTCCGCCCTTGATTCTTTTTACGCTTACGCGCAAGACGTTTATCAAAGGCTTGGTAGCGGGGGCGGGCAAATAGGGATGACTCTTGTCATCGAACGATACCGACGTGTATCAGAGGGATGAAATGCATCACATCGAATTGAAAAATCTTCTTGCCAAGATTCAAAGCAGCCGCATCGGCATCGTCGGCGATTTCTGTTTGGATGCCTATCTCTTGCTCGAGCCGAGTGCCTCGGAGTCTTCACTTGAGACAGGACTATCCACGCACCCTGTGCGCACTCAGCGTTATTCACTCGGAGCCGCCGGAAACGTCGCCGGCAATCTGCAGGCCATGGGGGTGGGAGCGCTGCGCGCCTTTGGAGTCATTGGCGAAGACCCATTCGGGCGGGAAATGAGCCAGCTGCTCTCCTCCAAGGGCATCGACACGGCAGGCCTGTTGGTACAGCGGGAGCAATGGGACTCGCACGTCTATATGAAGCCGCACGAGCGTCAGCAGGAGCAACACCGTTTCGATTTCGGCAACTTCAATGACCTTCACGCGTCCACGTCGGCGTTGCTGCTTAAAACCATCGAATCTGCGCTCCCGTCATTGGATCTCATTATCATCAACCAGCAAGTCCGGCACGGCATCCATACCAATGAATTCAGGGATTCACTTCGGGCCCTTGTGGCGAGCCACCCCGAGAAGTGCTTCATCGCCGATTCGAGACACTTTGCAGATGACTACGCCGGATGCATCAGAAAGATCAACACGCTGGAGGCCGCAAGGATCGTCGGACGA
>JAPLFP010000205.1 GCA_026390585.1 Ignavibacteriales bacterium
GCAATTCCGACCGTTCCGAGAGCCAGACCGATGAACACACCGGCAGTCGGTCGACCGCCCCCTTGCTGCCAGTCAATCAAAATAAACCAGAGCGGACTAACTGCGACGAGCAGAGCCGCGATCCCCGATGGAATTACGGTCTCCGCCCAGCTGAGTGCACCATTACCGATCAGGAGCAGCATGAGCCCAATGACGACAGCGGATTTCCAATGCGTGCGTGTCGGGCGTTCTCCGCTGCGCAGGCGCCCCCAGGTATACATGATAGAGCCAGCAATAATGAATCGTAATCCTGCCATCAAGAGCGGGGGTATGGTCTCGATGGCAATGCGAATGGCGAGATACGTCGAGCCCCAGACAAGATAGACAGAAGCAAATGCAGAGAGAAGTTTTAATCGCGGAGGGGAAGATTGCATGAGCATACTAGAGTTTCGTATGATGCTTGTCGTCTATATCGTGAGTGCCTTTGTGCATCTGTTCTCTATCGGTTACATGCACGGCGATGTCCGCTATGGACGGTACTTCGCGTTCCTCGGTGTTTTCACCTTCTCGATGCTTGGCATCGTTGTAACAAACAACTTCTTCATGATGTACGTCGCCTGGGAGTTGGTTGGCCTCAGTTCGTATCTCCTCATTGGTCACTGGTTTGAGAGACAATCAGCGAGCGACGCAGCGAAGAAGGCATTCATCGTCAACAGAATTGGTGATGTAGGAATGTTCATCGGTATCTTGATCTTGTATACGACATTCCACACGTTTACGTTTGAGACGATTTTTGAATCTATGAAGGCGGGGGTTATCCCCTTTGGAAGTGAAGCGTGGTTGACCGCGGCGGGGATCCTGGTGTTTTGTGGTGCTATCGGTAAGTCCGCTCAGTTCCCTCTCCATGTTTGGTTGCCCGATGCGATGGAGGGCCCGACGCCCGTTAGCGCGTTAATCCACGCGGCAACGATGGTCGCCGCCGGTGTCTACCTGATTGCCCGCACGTTCCCGATGATGACGGCGGACGCACTGATGGTGATCGCCATCATCGGAGCGATCACGGCGTTCATCGCCGCGACGATCGCCATCGCACAAAATGATATCAAGAAAGTGCTGGCGTACTCGACGATCAGTCAGCTTGGCTACATGGTCATGGGTCTTGGAGTCGGAGCATTCACTGCTGGCTTCTTCCATCTGACCACACACGCGATGTTCAAAGCGGGTCTTTTCCTTGGATCCGGCTCCGTTATTCACGCGATGCATCATGCGCTTCATCACTCCGGCGACCGTAAGACGGATGCTCAAGACATCCGGAACATGGGCGGATTGAAATCGAAGATGCCGCTCACATTCTGGACATTCGTGATGTTCACGCTGGCAATCTCCGGCGTCCCGTTCACTTCTGGCTTCCTTAGCAAAGATGAGATCCTTGCCGGTACGCTGGCGTATGCAAATCTTACCGGACGCTGGTACATCCCAGTTATTGGATTCTTCGTCGCAGGGTTAACTGCGTTCTACATGTTTAGAGTAGTTATTCTGACCTTTCTTGGTGACCACAAGGACAATCACCGGTACGATGCGATTCACGAGTCTCCGAAAACGATGACGATTCCGTTGATCGTGTTCGCCATCCTATCGTTCTTTGCATTTTTTAGTCTCAATCCGTTCAGTGCAACCAGCGGATGGGTCTACTCCGCACTGCCTCGCCCCGAGTCTGTCGTGCCAGCGAGCGTCGCGGCAGCGGGAATAGAAGAGTTTGAAACATCGGTTCATCATTCTCACCTCTTGGCCATGGTGCTCTCACTCAGTGTGGCGGGCATTGGGATCCTCATGGCATTCGTAACCTATTACTGGAAGAAGATCGATGCTGATGTCGTCGCTGCCAAGACCGGGCCACTCTATCGTTTTCTGCTGAACAAGTGGAAGTTCGATGAACTTTATGGCGCCACGGTAGTTGCAGGCACCGTGGGGATAGCGAAACTGGCGCGGTGGTTCGATAATCGGATTGTTGACGGTATCGTGAACGGCGTTGGGAGCTGGACGAAAGGTCTAACGCTGGGAACGAAGCGCAATTGGGTGGAAAACAGCATCAGCGCAATCTTCTACATGATTGTGACGGCAGGGATATCTTTGTACGTAGGCTGGGTTGTAGGATTTGGACTTCTGCCCGCTGAGGCTTCTCTTGGCGCTATCGTCGGATATGTCATCCTCGGAATTGCGGTTTCCGGCTTCACGTTCTTCCTGTTCTATGTGGGGGTCGGCGGGTTTGACAACAGCATTGTCGACGGGCTTGTCAACGCAACGGCATATTTCGCCGGTTTCCTGGGATTGCTGACTCGCCGGCTTCAGACCGGAAAGGTCCAGACGTATCTGGCATTCGCCATTCTGGGAGTGATGATCCTTTTCCTCTGGTTCCGGTAGTGTGCGGCTTCGGCCCTGATGTGGATACGGTTTTTTTGACTTGACTTCATGAAGGAGTAGATTACAAATGGAATTCTTGGGCATCGGCGTTCTGAGCTGGATAACCTTCCTTCCGATCATCGGCATGGTTCTGATTCTCTTCATACCCAAAGAGAAACAGAATGTAATGAAGTGGACTGCCGCCGCTGCAACTTTTCTGCAGCTCGTCCTTGCCGTGATGATCTTCTTCCACTTCAACAAGGGATCGCTAGGGATCAACACTCAGGAGGGAATGCAGCTTGTTGAAAAGGCCTCCTGGATTGACATCAGGGGCGTCCCCTGGTTCGGCAGGATCCATGTCGACTACTTCCTTGGCATCGACGGGCTCAGTGTGCCGATGGTCATCCTCACCGCGTTGATCAGCTTCATTGCCGTATTCGCCTCGTGGAACATCCCGAAGGCTTTAAAAGGCTACATGGCGATGCTGCTCTTGCTTGACACCGGCATGATGGGTGTCTTCGTCTCTCTCGATTTCTTCCTGTTCTATGTGTTCTGGGAAGTGATGTTGCTGCCGATGTACTTCCTGATCGGAATCTGGGGCGGACCGCGACGCGAATATGCAGCCATCAAGTTTTTCCTCTACACTTTGCTTGGCAGCGTTTTGATCCTTCTCGCTATGATCGCTCTTTACTTCAGCGTTACGGTTCCCGATGGTGCAACAGGGGAGAGGATGTACACCTTCAACATGCTCGCGATGATGAATCCCGCGAACTTCCAGCCGGGTACTCTTCTGGCAGGTGTTGGCACCTATTGGCGGCACCTGGCGTACATCGCGCTTTTCATTGGGTTCGCCATCAAAGTGCCAATCTTTCCATTCCACACGTGGTTGCCCGACGCTCACGTTGAAGCACCAACCGCGATCAGCGTCATTCTGGCAGGCGTTCTGCTGAAGATGGGAACATACGGCCTGCTCAGAATCAGCTATCCTATGTTCCCGGAACTGGCAAACTATTATTCCTGGGCCCTTGCCCTCGTTGCTGTCATCAATATCATTTACGGCGCGCTGTGTGCGATGGCACAGCAGGACTTCAAGAAGCTCATCGCCTATTCCAGCATCAGCCACATGGGAATCGTACTCCTCGGCATGGCAGCGCTAAATACCCAGGGAATGATGGGAGCTGTGCTCCAGATGTTCAATCACGGGACGATCACCGCAATGCTCTTCTTGATTGTCGGTGTCATCTACGACCGGGCTCACACCCGTGACCTCGATGCTTTCGGTGGACTGGCAATTACGATGCCGAAATACACGGGAATCATGACGGTGGCCTTTTTCGCGGCTCTCGGCTTACCCGGTCTCAGTGGTTTCATATCGGAAGCATTCTCGTTCCTCGGGGCATTTCAGACGTTCCGTGTCCTTACCATTGTGGCGACGCTCGGCATCGTCTTGACCGCAGCCTACATGCTTTGGACCCTGCAAAGGGTATTCCTCGGTCAGCCAAACGAGAAATGGGCTTCTCTCCCGGATATCAATGGGCGGGAGCTCTTCACCCTTGTGCCGTTGGCCGTCGTTGTTCTCGCACTCGGAATTTATCCGTCCTTGCTTCTTGACCTGATGACCTCATCTCTGAATCATCTGGTCGAGGTTGTCCGAAGCGGGGCAGTGCTGTAGCAATGATCCATTACTGTGGCAGCGGCAATGTGCTGTCTTTGATTGAACGACTACTAGAACATTATCATGGTTGATCAAGCCTTACTAAGCCTGGCGAAGTTTCTTCCCGAGATAACGCTGGCCATTACGTTCTGTCTTGCCCTTCTTGTGGGCATCATCTTCCGGTCACGCCCTCAGCTGTCGTTGTGGATTGCGCTGCTTGGTGTTGTGATCTCGATTGTGTTCACGATACGGGAATTGGGGATTACGGAATCGATTTTCTCGGGTATGATCGCCGTCGATCCATTCGCATCGTTCTTTAAGCTGCTCGTTGGCACGTGCGCTGTTTTTGTCTTCCTCTTTTCGCTCTATTCGGCTGAAGTACTCTCCACAATAAAACGGCTTGTTGAGTACTCATCGCTTCTGGTCGCAATGACGCTTGGAATGTACCTGATGGCAGGCGCCACCAATCTTCTCATGATGGTGCTGTCGATGGAATTGACGGGATTGAGTTCTTATGTCCTTGCCGGTTACACAAAAGAAGCGTCGGATTCGTCAGAGGCCTCGTTGAAGTACATCATCTACGGCGCTCTCTCGACAGGACTCATGCTGTACGGGATCTCAATCATCTTTGGATTGACCGGTGGAGCGATGGATATCTATGCTATCAACAGAGCGCTGGTGACTTCGCCAGTCAATCCGATTACGCTCCTTGTGGCTACGCTTCTAATCATCGCCGGCTTGGGTTACAAGATTTCTGCTGTCCCATTCCACTTCTGGACGCCAGACGTGTATGAAGGGGCTCCGGTCACAGTCACTGCGTTCCTGTCCGTTGCTTCGAAGGGAGCAGGCTTCGCTCTTTTGATCAGATTCTTCAAGATTGCGTTCATTGACTCAAGCGCGATCGGACTTCCCGTGGGTTTCTGGACAACGCTCCAGGGATTTGAGTGGAACAAGATCATCGCAATTCTCTCTGTGCTTACCATGACGCTCGGCAATCTGGTTGCCGTATGGCAGAACAATCTCAAACGACTTCTTGCATACTCCAGCATCGCGCACGCCGGCTACATGTTGATGGGGCTCGCAATCCTGAGCCAAGCGGGCATTGCAGCAGTGCTTATCTATTTCGTCGTCTACATGTTCATGAATCTCGGAGCCTTCTACATTGTGATGCTCGTTGCCAACAAGACGGGGAGCGAGGACATCGATTCATACAAGGGCCTTGGATTTCGATCGCCGTTTGTCGGCGTGTCAATGGTGATTTTCTTCATCTCACTGGCGGGCCTACCTCCCACAGCCGGTTTCATCGGCAAGCTCTTTATCTTTGCGTCATTGCTCGATGCGAAATGGGTATGGCTTGCCGTCATTGGTGCCATCAACAGCGTTATCTCTCTCTACTACTATGTGCGAGTTGTTCGCAACATGTTTTTGCGTGACCCTGACGCGAATTCAGGCCCGCTGAAGTTCACCGTTCCGGAGATTGCAATTCTCCTGTTTCTTGTTGTCCCCACACTCTTCTTTGGATTATACTATTCGCCAATTGTCGAACTTGCGAATTCCTCTGCGACAATGCTCGGGATTCATTAGGCGGAATCTCAATTTGAAACAACAATAGCGATCAGACAGCCTTCCAGCGCCCCAAACGCTGGGAGGCTGTTGCGTTTCTGCCACAAGTTGCTTACAATTTCGGGCGAGGTGTCCCGTGATAGAACCGATCCAGCTCAGAGTGCTACTGGTTGACGACGAACCGTCCTACGTCAAGGTCGTTGCACTTGGCTTGAGGGAGGAGTACGGAATGGACGTTCTCGTAGCTTCGAGCGGGCAAGAGGCGATCGACCTCCTGCAGTCGGAGAAAGATGGCTTCGATGTCGTGGTGTTGGATTATCTGATGCCGGGATTGACAGGATTGGATGTCCTGCGCTGGATGAACCGATTTGGAGTCGAGACCCCAGCTTTGATGCTGACAGCGGCAGGCTCGGAAACCACTGCCGTCGAATCTATGAAACTCGGTGCCTACGACTATTGCCGAAAAGAAGAGACCGACATCCAGCATCTGGCAAATCTCATCCGGGCGAGCCACGAACGTCATTTGTTCCGAGTAACGAGTGTTTTGGAGGAGGAGCGGACAAGAGAGATTACACTGAACAAGGAAGCGACCGACAAAGTCAATGACGTTATCAATGCGATCACACCGGCATTGAACTCAGCTTTTGCGAACATCGCTGTGGACCTGGAGATGAATCAGGAGCAGCTCTTTGCCGGCCTTCCAGCAAGCGAACAGAGCCGTCTCAAACAGCTGTTTCTCAATATGCAGAAGGAAGTGTTGAGGATTGAAGCTGGAGTCCGCGGTCTTCTTGCGATCTACAAACTACTCTACGCGCGCTATCCTGAATCGACAGAAATTGAACGCATCCGGACAGAGTTCGAGGAACGGGCGAACAGCGAGACGTGAGCTCGGCGGTCTTCGATTCAGGCCTTCCTGCGGGCTGATAAATGATGGGTTTTCTCGTAAATCAATCTCACGCCGTCCAGAACAAGGGAAGGGACTGATTTCGCGATGGTCGTTGAATGGCCGGCCATGAGTTGCGAGAATCCGCCTGTCGCAATGACGGTTGCCTTCTTTTCCCCGCTCTTCTGAAGTTCTTTCTGTATTCTCCCCACCATTCCTTCCATGGCATCGACCGCACCAAAGAGAATCCCTGCCTGCATCGCGGAAACGGTATCTCTTCCAACAATCGTCTTCGGAAAGTGCAATTCGATCTTGGGGAGCATTGCTGCTCTCCTGTGCAGATCGACCGCCGACGTCTCGACTCCTGGAGCGATGACGCCGCCAAGGTAGTCTCCAATCGCCGAGACGACATCGTAGGTCGTGGCCGTTCCAAAATCGATGATAATCAACGGGCCGCCGAATGTCGCGAATCCAGCAACGGCATTGCAGATTCTGTCAGCGCCGACTGAATTCGGATCATCATAGTTGATCTTGATGCCGAGGTTGAGGGACGATGAAATGATCAATGGCTCGACGCCGAAGTACTTTCTCGCCATGACGGAAAAGACGTCGGTCAGGTTGGGAACAACAGACGAGATGCCGACCCCATCGATGAGTTTCGCATTCCGGTAAATGCCGAACACCGTATGAGTATTTCCAATATCAATTGCGAGAAGCATCGCGTTTGCCTTTGAGAAGTTTGATAGACTGGTCAGGAAACCACAGAAACGTCACCGGCGTAGACGGTTTGAAGCCCTGTGCCCGTTTCAATGACAAGTCCGGCGTCATGGTTCAGTCGGCGGGCGATTCCCGACATCGTGTGGTCGTGCTGTTTCACCGTCACAGGTTTCCCGAACATTGTGCAGCGCTTGATCCAGTCGGGGACGATGGCGTCGAAATCACCATGCTGAACGGGTGGATACAGGGCATCCAACTCGGAGAGAACACTCTGAAGTATCTCTCTGCGGTCGAAGGGCGCCCCCGTCTCGATCGCCAGCGATGTGCCCTGCGAAGAGATCTCATCCGGGAATTGGCGTTGGTTCACGTTGATCCCGGCCCCTATGACGGCGTAGGAAACCTCCGATTGTTGAAAGAGGTTTTCGAGCAGTATGCCGCAGAACTTCTTCCCGTGGAGAAGGAGGTCGTTCGGCCACTTGCATTCAATGGGCTCTCCAACGTGCCGTTCAATCGCACGAGCGATGCCAACTGACGCATAGAGCGTCAATAACCCCGCATTTGCAATAGAGATACGGGGTCTCAGGAGAACTGAAAGGAGGAGGTTTTCGCCCGGTTCGGCGATCCACGCCCTTCCAAGTCTGCCCCTGCCGCTGGTTTGAAAATCGGCAACGACCACCGCTCCTTCTGCCGTGCCTGCATCTCCGAGCGTTCGGGCGCACGCGTTCGTGGAGTCGATCGTGTCGAATACGAAGAACTTCTTTCCCACGATCTGGGTCTTAAGACCTTCCGAGAGTTCCTCTTTTGAGTACATTCGCACTATTTTGAGAACATGGACGACCCGACGTTCCTCGCCAGTCCAGTCTTGGCATTGGCGACTTGCCATCCTGTTGTGTAAATCAAGTGGACGATTCTTTCCATTCTCGGGAATAGAATTTTGTCGACGGTGTCGGTCGGCTTGTGGTAGTCCGCATGAACGCCGGTAAAGAAAAAGACAATCGGTACCCCGTTGCGGGCGAAGTTATAATGGTCGCTTCTCTTGTAGAACTGGTTGATATCTTTGTCGTCATTAAAAGTGTAGTCAAGAATCAGATTCTCCGATTGTTTGTTGGAGAGATTCAGGATGCTATCGAGTTGTGTACTGATCTTGTCTGATCCGATCACGTACACATAGTTCGGATTTTTCAGATCCTCGTACTTCTTGTCAACACGACCAATCATATCGGTATTGAGATCGGCGATCGTCTTCTCCAGGGGTATGACCGGATGTGTGACATACCATTGAGATCCCAACAACCTCTTTTCTTCTCCGACGACCGTCATGAACAAGAGACTTCGCTTTGGCTTCACTGGGTTCGCTGCAAACGCCTGCGCGAGTTCCAAGACGGTGACTGTCCCGGATCCATCGTCATCTGCTCCCGGGTAGACGACCCCATCCCCATTGACTCCAAGATGATCAAAATGTGCAGTGAACGCGACGATCTCATCCTTGAGTTTTGGGTCCGAACCCTCGAGAAGCCCGAGAACGTTCTCAGTGGTCTTGATTTCCTTCGTATTGGAGACGTCAATTGAAACCATCGTCTGGTTCAGACTTATCGGTTGAAATGCGCTGTCTTGAGCGGCCGCCTGGCGCAACTGGCTGAGAGGTTTTCCCGTCTCTTTCAAAAGCTCATTTGCCAGCCGTGGACTTACCAGTGTTGGAAAGCTAAATCCTCTCCGACCGCCGCGCGGTTCGGCTCCAAGCGCTGTCATCGTTACGTCGTCAAGTCTGCTGCCATAGCGGGCCGATGCTTGTCCAATCGAAACGGCACCGGAGTCGTCGGCAACAACGAACGTCGCGACGCTACCCGAGAAGGAGCGAGGGAAGAGGAGCCGTTGTATCGCTGTGACGTTCGTGTCCTTCGCATCAGCTTTGCGTCCCGGAAAAGCAACGACGATCTTACCCTTTATCAGGTTTGAATCGACTTTCGCATCCATGTAGCCAATGAAGATCGCAGGAGCGCTCACCGGATTGTCCGATGTGAAGAGGGCAATGAAGTCCTTTCGAATCAGGAACGGCGTCGATCCTTGTTTCGTGTTCACGGTGACGCTCGATTTGTCGCTTATCTTTCTTGCTTCAACCTTGAAATGCTGGAAATATGAGCCGCTGTCGCCCATAGGCTTGAGTCCGATGCGCTGAAATTCTGAGGCGATGTATCGGGCTGCTACCTTCTGACCGCGAAATGTCGTCTCTCTTCCCTCAAGTTCCGGCGAGGCGATGAAACTCAGACGAGCGTGAAGATCGCTTGCCGAAATTGCGTTGTAGCCAACAAGAGCCTCTTTCGGGATTTTGGGATTCTGTGCTAGAGAAACGGCAAATGGAATCAGCAAAAAGGCGCAAAGACGACGCATCGTTCACCTCAAGATTAATGGTTTATGATTTCCTTCGAAGCGAACAAAAGAATAATCAAAACACGCTTCATAATCAATTGAATCGAACTTCCGAGGGTACCTGAAAAAATTGCAGCCAGCCTGACAGAATGTGTAAAAAGGCTGACAAACGGAGTGTTTCCGGTCTGTCATTTTGTCTGGCAGATGGGAGACCTCTCAGGCGCAAGGACAGCAGTCCCCTATTCCAAAGCGATTTCGAACATTTCCAACGGCGTATTGGCTGGCACACCGATTGCACATAATGGAACCATGTAGAGGTAAATCCAAAATCAATCATCAAGAAAGGCAATAGACATGCTAGTACGGTTTCAGTATCCAAGAATTCCAAATCATGTCCTGGAGAGTCTGTTCACGACGGACACCATCATGGGAACGACAAAATCTCCGGCGATGGACATCGCTGAGTATGAAAATGAACTCGTCGTGACCGCTGAGCTTCCTGGTGTCAAGAAAGACCAGGTCAAGGTCACATTTGAAAATGGCATTTTGACGGTCGATGGTCAACGAAAACCAAACGAGCCACGGAAGAATGCACAGGTTTTGTTGAACGAAATGCAGATTCGGGATTTCAGCCGGTCGATCAGGATCAACGTCGAGGTCGATGTCAACAATATCGCTGCAGAGCTGGAGGACGGAATTCTCTCGGTGAGGCTGCCAAAAAAAGAAGCGGCGAAGCCGAAACAAATCGAAGTGAAAGTGAAGTAACCTGAGATGTATTCGTTGTGAAGTTCGTAGGGGATGCAATCGTTGGTCGGGTCCGCCGGTGGGGTGGGCCCGACCCTTCCTATTGAAAGACAGTCATTATTTAGTTCATACATCGCAGCGGCCCGATTGCCGTACTCAATACAAAGGAGTGGACCACTATGTCAACAAAATCCAGTAAGATCATCGGAATCGATCTCGGCACAACAAATTCGGTTGTGGCCGTGATGGAAGGGAACGACCCCGTTGTCATCGCAAATTCAGAGGGCGGTCGTACAACACCTTCCGTGGTCGGGTTCCCGAAATCCGGAGAACGGCTTGTCGGTGCTGCTGCCAAGCGTCAGGGTGTGACAAACTCTCAGAACACCGTTTATTCAATCAAACGCTTCATGGGGCGGTTCTTCAACGAAGTGAACGAGGAAATGAAACTTGTCCCCTACAAGGTGGTGCAGGGTGACAACAATACAGCCCGTGTTCAGATCGGCGATCGCGTCTATTCACCGCCTGAGATCTCAGCCATGGTTCTGCAAAAGATGAAGCAGACGGCTGAGGACTACCTTGGCACGAAGATTACAGAGGCGGTTATCACTGTTCCGGCATACTTCAATGATGCACAGCGTCAGGCAACCAAAGAAGCCGGGGAAATTGCCGGATTGAACGTCCGCCGCATCATCAATGAACCCACGGCGGCTGCACTGGCCTATGGTCTTGACAAGAAGACAAAGGATTCGAAGGTCGCGGTGTTCGACCTTGGTGGCGGCACATTCGATATCTCCATTCTTGAACTCGGGGATGGCGTGTTCGAAGTGAAATCCACTAATGGCGATACTCACCTTGGCGGTGACAACTTTGACATGCGTGTGCTGGAATACATTGCAGACGAATTCAAGAAACAGGAGAGTATTGATCTCCGGAAGGATCCCATGGCCCTGCAACGTCTGCGTGAAGCTGCCGAGAAGGCCAAAATGGAACTTTCGCAGCTTCTGCAGACTGAGATCAATCTGCCCTTCATCACAGCCACGGCAGACGGACCGAAACACCTGAACATGACTCTGACCCGTGCGAAATTCGAGCAGCTCGTGGAGGACCTGATTCAGAAGTGCGTCCCTCCGGTCGAAAAAGCTCTGAAGGATTCAGGACTCAACCCGAATCAAATCGACGAAGTCATCATGGTGGGTGGCATGACTCGCATGCCTCGTGTCCAACAGCTCGTGAAGGATATCTTTGGCAAAGAGGGACACAAAGGAGTCAACCCTGATGAAGTGGTGGCTATCGGTGCTGCAATCCAGGGAGGTGTGCTCTCAGGTGATGTCACCGACGTCCTGTTGCTTGATGTCACGCCGTTGACCCTCGGAATTGAAACGCTCGGCGGAGTCCTGACGCCAATGATTCAGGCGAACACGACCATACCGACAAAGAAGAGCGAGATCTTCTCGACAGCATCTGATAGTCAGCCATCCGTGGAGATCCATGTGATCCAGGGTGAGCGGCCATTGGCCGCGGACAACAGGACCTTGGGAAGGTTCCATCTTGACGGCATTCCGCCTGCACCGCGAGGAATACCTCAGATCGAGGTCACGTTTGACATCGATGCAAACGGTATTCTCCATGTGGCGGCAAAGGACAAAGCTACAAACAAGGAACAAAGCATACGTATCACTTCCTCGAGTGGTCTGAACAAGGAGGAGATCGACAAAATGAAATCCGATGCTCAGTCTCATGCCACCGAGGATAAGAAGCGGAAAGATGAGATTGAGACGAAGAACCAGGCGGACAACCTTGTTTTCCAGACCCGGAAGCAACTAAAAGACCTTGCAGACAAGATGCCAGCCGACGTCAAGTCGAATGTCGAGACTGCTACGAATTCACTCGAAGAAGCTGTGAAGGGGGGCAATCATAACGATATCAAGGCAAAGATGGAAGCGCTGAACAACGCGTGGAACGAAGCCTCAACGAAGATGTACGAAGCTGCGAAAGGTCAGCAGGCCGGAGCTCCAGGTGCCGGTCAGCCGGGCCCCGAACAACAACAACAGCAGCAACAGCAGCCGGGTGGAGACAAGGGCAAGAAAGTCGAAGACGCCGACTACGAAGTCGTCGACGACAAATAACCACAAACCTCCGACGAAGAGAAAACATCTGGAAAGGCGAGGAGAATCCTCGCCTTTCTGGTCTAAGGATGCCAGTGTATGAATTTCAACAAATTCACTATCAAGGCCCAAGAGGCTGCTCAGAATGCTCTGGAGATTGCTTCGAGCTACAGTAATCAGTCTGTTGAACCGGAACATCTTCTGGCGGCATTGATCCAGGACAGCGAAGGGATTGTAACGCCGCTTCTGCAAAAAGTGGGAGCGAACACCAACTACCTGAAGATCAAGATCAACGAAGCGATCGAAAAACTCCCCAAAGTCCAGGGCGCCGGATTGAGCAATCAGCACATTTCGACTGCGCTTACACAGGTTTTCGAAGCTGCTCAGAAGGAGGCTGCGCAGCTTAAGGACGAATACCTCAGCACGGAGCATCTGTTGCTGGGGCTTCTTGAGGATGGATCTCGTGCAAAGGCACTCGGAGCGGCACGTCTACTTCTGGATCAGGGAATCACGAAGGACGGAATCTACAAGGCTCTCAAAGAGGTTCGCGGGTCTCAACGTGTGACAGATCAGAATCCCGAAGACAAATATCAGTCCCTGGAGCGTTTTGGACGCGATCTGAACGAACTTGCACGCAAAGGAAAGCTCGATCCTGTCATTGGCCGTGAAGATGAGATACGTCGGGTGCTGCAAGTGCTCTCTCGCAGGACAAAGAACAACCCTGTGCTCATAGGTGATCCGGGAGTAGGGAAGACGGCAATCGCCGAGGGGATCGCACAACGCATTGTCCAGGGAGATGTGCCGGAGACTCTCAAGACAAAACGTATTGTTGCTCTCGATATGGGTACTCTTGTGGCTGGCACGAGCTTCCGCGGTCAATTTGAGGAAAGGCTCAAAGCTGTTCTCAAGGAAGTGACAGAGTCGAACGGAGAGATCATTCTCTTCATCGATGAGTTGCATACATTGGTTGGTGCCGGAGCAGCACAGGGTGCGGTTGACGCTGCGAACATGTTGAAGCCGGCTCTCGCGCGCGGGGATCTGCGAGCCATCGGGGCGACCACGATTGATGAGTACCGGAAGTATGTGGAAAAAGATCCAGCGCTTGAGCGTAGATTTCAGCCGGTTCTTGTCGACGAACCGACCGTCGAAGATACTATTTCCATTCTCAGGGGGTTGAAAGAGCGCTATGAGGTTCACCACGGCGTTCGCATCACAGACGGGGCAATCGTCGCAGCGGCACAGCTGAGCCATCGATATATTACGGATCGGTTTCTTCCGGACAAGGCCATCGACCTTATGGACGAAGCTGCATCAAAACTGCGTATTGAGATCGATTCGATGCCGGAGGAACTTGACTCGGTCGAGCGAAGGATCAAACAGCTCGAGATCGAGCGCGAGGCGATCAAACGTGAACGTGATGATGAATCAAAAGCCCGCCTCGCGAGCATCAATCACGAACTTGCGGATTTGAATCAGCAACGGTCCGAGCTTCGTGCTCATTGGCAGCTCGAAAAAGATTTGATACAGTCCATCCGGACCATGAAAGGGGAGATGGAGCAGGCGAAGCTTGAGGCGGACCAGAAAGAGCGTCAAGGTGATCTTGCCCGCGTTGCGGAATTGCGTTACGGCGTGATTGCCGGACTCGAGAAGAAACTCAAAGAAGCGTCAACGAAACTCAGCGATGTTCAAAAAGACACGAAAATGCTGAAAGAGGAGGTCGACGCCGAGGATATCGCTGAGATTGTCGGGAAATGGACAGGCATTCCGGTGCAAAGGATGCTCGAAAGTGACCGAGCCAAACTGCTGCATCTTGAGGATCGAATCCATGAGCGGTTGGTGGATCAGGAGGATGCGGTGCGTGCGGTGGCGGATGCGATCCGCCGGAGCCGCGCAGGGCTGCAGGATGAAAAAAAGCCGATTGGATCGTTCATATACCTCGTCAGTACCGGAGTCGGCAAAACGGAGCTAGCCCGCGCTCTTGCTGAGTTCCTTTTCAATAACGAGACAGCGATGGTCCGCATTGACATGAGCGAATATATGGAGAAATTCTCCGTTTCGAGGCTGATCGGAGCTCCCCCGGGGTATGTGGGATACGAAGAAGGCGGACAACTGACAGAGGCCGTTCGGCGAAAGCCGTATTCTGTGGTTCTTCTGGATGAAATTGAGAAAGCACATCCGGAAGTGTTCAACGTTCTTCTGCAGCTTCTCGACGAAGGGAGGCTCACTGACAGCAAGGGCCGGACGGTGAATTTCAAGAACACGATCGTCATCATGACGTCGAACCTTGGATCGCATCTTATCCAGGACAAAGTTCAGTCCTTGAACGAGACAAACCGGGATGACCTCATGGCAGAGTTGCGTGTGCAGCTCCTGGAGATGCTCAGACAGTCGATACGTCCGGAGTTTCTCAACCGAATAGATGAGATCATCCTCTTCAAACCACTGACGATGACCGAACTGGAGCAGATCGTCAATCTCCAGTTAGAAGGTGTCCGGAAACGACTGGCAGCGAAAAACATTGTGCTGGAGTTTTCTCAGGATCTTCGTGAGTGGCTTGCCAAAGCCGGTTACGATCCGGCCTTCGGAGCACGACCGTTGAAACGCACGATACAAAAGTACGTCGTGAATCACCTCTCCGAGAAAATACTTTCAGGCGATGTGACTGACGGTGACCACGTGCTGGTGAACGTAGATGATCGCGGCAGTGTAGAATTCATAACGAAGGGCACATCGAGCATAGTTCGTTGACCCTCGCCAATCCTTTGACCAGATCCCCTTCCCCATTGTCCGGGAAGGGGATTTCTTTTTTGTGTGCAGGCCAATTTCTCTGTATCTTCATTGTATGAAGTTCTCCTCATTGATTGGCCACGCAGGTGAATTGTTACAGTTGGTCCGGTCGACCGAGAAGCCTGCAGATAGTATCATCGACATGTTCTTTCGATCGCGCAAGTATCTCGGATCCCATGATCGACGCTTCATCGCCGAATCGACCTATGGGACCTTGAGGCATCTGCGCAAGTGCGAATCGCTGTTGAGGCAGGCGTTGGGTGGTCATGCTGACAGCATGATCCCGGATGATGGGTTCCTTTTTCTTGTTGTCACGTACTTGCTTGCCATAGAACCACGGACCCCGATCGAGGTCGCGGATCTGGAACCGGCAGTGAAATCCGGCAAACTGAAACCTCAACTCGGATCGCTTCTAAGGTCGCTCTCGGCTCCACAGAACGTGCGGCCAGTTGATCCTGTAGCGAGGATCGGCGAGGAGTACTCCTACCCAGATTGGATGGTCCAACGGTTTCTCGATCAGTATGGTGAACAAGAGACATTGCTTCTTTGTCAGAGCCTGAACGGACAGGCGCCCCTCACTCTGCGCGCGAACACATTGAAGTCGACCGTTGAAGAGTGCCAGGAGGCTTTGAAAAATGAAGATGTGGTAACTGAACGAACCAAACTCTCACCGTTTGGGCTCGTTGTCCCGAAGAGAATCAATATCTTTCAGCTTCAGGCTTTTCGTGACGGACTGTTTGAGGTGCAAGACGAAGGGAGTCAGTTGCTACCATATCTGCTCGATCCAAAGCCCACAGCGAAGGTTCTTGATGCGTGTGCCGGTGCTGGCGGAAAGACATTGGAGCTCTCGGCGATCATGAAGAATCGAGGAGAGATCGTCGCTGCAGATGTCCATAGCTACAGGCTCGAGCAGTTGCGCAAAAGAACGCAACGGGCGGGAGTTTCCAATGTGAGGATCCGCCAGGTACAAGATATTACAGATCTCGGTGAGCAGTATGCTGACTACTTCGATGTCGTTTTGATTGACGCGCCATGCAGCGGCATCGGAACATTGAGGCGGAATCCTGGAATGAAATGGATGGTGACAGAGGAGACCATCCGTGAGGTTTCGGAGAAGCAATTGCATATTCTTGAGGCTTGCGTTCCATTCGTCAAATCCGGGGGGAAGATTGCCTACGCCACCTGCACCCTCTTTCGGGAGGAGAACGAGAGTGTCGTGGAAAACTTCCTCAGCGCACACAAAGAATTTGCTCTTGACGACCCTCCGCTTGACCGGGCGAAGTTCGATTTCTCACTCTATAGCGTGGGGAAATACATCAAGTTTTCTCCCCATCGCGATGGAACCGACGGATTCTTCATCGCTGTTATGAAGAAGCACCCTCAGCGAGCGGAAACGGATTCCCATCGTCCGCTTGATTCCAAGTAGCTCGTCGAATTGATATGGATCTTCGCAATTACTTCGAGGAAAAGATGAAATATGCATCTCTGAGCTTCCTCTCGTTCCTTACGATGGCCTTCGTCATGACGTCCGGATGCACCAAGGAACCAACTGATGAGGAGCTGCTCAAATCTGCCACACTGCATCAGAGGAGTGGTGAATTCGACGATGCCGTCATCGATTTCCAGTTGTTGATACAAAAGCATCCGAAGAGTGACAAGGTTCCGGAAGCGTTGTTTGCGATGGGGGCCATCTATTTGAACAGTAAGAAGGAATACGTGAAGGCCGAATCGGTCTACACTAAGCTTGTCATGGATTTTCCCGAGCACCCGACTGCCGAGGGAGCGGCATACCAGCGCGCCCGTATTTTTGTGGAATATCTACACAAGCCTGACTCGGCAATTGCAGCGTATGAGCTTTTTCTCCTGCGTTATCCAAATTCGATTCCAGCATCTTCAGCAAGGTCTGAACTTACGGACCTCAAAAAGATACCGACCCCGGGAAAGTGAGCATCTGATGCAGGAGGCGTTGAAATATCTTCAACCAAAGGTTGTCGCTCAACTGGCGAACATGGAACTGCGCGCGAGACTTGTCGTCGAAGGGTTCATCACCGGCTTACACAAGAGTCCTTACCACGGTTTCAGTGTGGAGTTCACCGAACATCGACCCTATATGCCGGGTGACGAGATACGGCACATCGATTGGAAGGCGTACGGCAAAACAGATCGATATTACATCAAGGAGTTCGAGGAAGAGACAAACCTCAAGACATACCTGATTCTTGACGCCAGCAAATCGATGGACTATTCTTCTGAAGGCCAACTGAAGAAGATTGAATATGCATCATACCTCGCCGCAGCGCTGGGTTACCTGATGATCGAACAGCGCGATGCTGTGGGCTTAACGGTCTATGATGAGCGCGTACGCACGTCGTTGCCTCCGAGGGCGACAAAGCTCTATTTGCAGCAGATTCTTCGGGAGTTGGAAACGCTCCAGCCCGGTAACAAGACGGGAACGGCACAATCACTCCACGAAGTGGCGGAGCGAATTCGACGGCGGGGACTGATTGTCATCCTGAGCGACTTGTTCGATGATCCTGCGCAGGTGATGACGGCCCTCAAGCACTTCAGGCATCGAGGGAATGAAGTCATCGTCATGCAGGTTCTTGACCCATTGGAACGGTCGTTTGCATTCGGCACCGATGCCGTGTTTCGCGATATGGAAACCAAAGAGGAACTGCTGACTCAGCCGTGGCACATCCAAACGGCATATCGTGAATCCATGCACCAGTTTTTGGACTTCTACAAGCGGGAATGCAGAGAAAACGCCATTGATTATGTGTTGCTCGACACGGCGACGCCGTTCGATCGGGCACTGTTTGAGTATCTGAACAAGCGTAAGAGAATTCATTAGCGCTGAACGCGTTGTGTGTTTGAGGCATCGGAGCGAATGGCAGAAGAGAAACTCATAGTCAAAGGGGCGCGGGTCCACAATCTGAAGAACATCGATGTGGAGATGCCGCGCGACCAGCTGATCGTTATTACCGGACTTTCGGGGTCTGGGAAATCGAGCCTGGCCTTCGATACGATTTACGCGGAAGGGCAGCGGCGCTACGTCGAGAGTCTGTCTGCGTATGCACGACAATTTCTCGGGCTCATGGAAAGGCCTGATGTCGACTACATTGAGGGGCTCAGTCCTTCCATCTCGATCGAGCAGAAGACGGTCAGTTCAAACCCACGTTCAACGGTCGGAACAGTCACGGAAATCTATGATTTCCTCCGCCTGCTCTTTGCCAGAGTCGGGACGCAGTTCTGCTACAATTGCGGTCGTAAGGTGCAGCGCCAGACCGTGGACCAGATCATTGACTCCATCCAACAATTTCCTGCCGGCTCGAAGATCCAGATCCTCGCCCCCGTTGTGAAAGGCCGCAAAGGTCACTATCGGGAATTGTTCGAACAAATCCTGAAGGATGGTTTCGTGAAGGTCCGGATCGATGGGACTATTCGCGAAATCACAAATGGGATGAAGGTAGACCGGTACAAGATTCATAACATTGAGATAGTCGTTGATCGGCTCGCGGTCAAGAAGGAAGCCCGCTCCCGGGCTGCTGAGTCCGTTGAAGTTGCAATCCGCTATGGTTCTGGCGCACTGATTCTCTTTGATGGCGAGAACGATCACTTGTACAGTAGCCATTATGCTTGTCACGATTGCGGGATAAGCTACGAAGAGCCTGCTCCAAGCTCATTCTCCTTCAACACTCCATCCGGCTCATGCCCGGAATGTGAGGGACTGGGCGAGAAAAAAGCGTTTGAACTCCAGCTGATCATTCCTGACAATTCTCTCAGTATCAATGAAGGAGGGTTGGCAGCTCTCGGAAAGCCCCGGCCCACCTGGATGTTCAGCCAGCTTCGTGCGGTCTCCAAACGCTACGGGTTCGACTTCGATACTCCTCTGGGCGAGCTCTCGTCGGAGGCCAGAGAGGTGTTGCTCAACGGCGCGGGGGACGAGAAGTTTGAGATCGAGTATAGCCAGAGCGGGGGGAGAAAAGTGACATATCGTCATCGCTACGGGGGGGTGATGGATATGTTGAAACGGTTCTACCAGGACTCAAACTCGAATAACATCCGGGAGTGGGTGGAGTCGTTCATGACGACGAAACAGTGCGAATCTTGCGGTGGTGGGCGCCTTCGGAAAGAAAGTCTTTCCATCAAGCTCGAGGACGCTGCGACCGGCAAGAAGTCGAACATGCAGGATGTTGTTTCACTTTCGATTCGTGCCGCCCGAGCGTTCTTTGGTGCATTGTCATTGTCACCGCGTCAAAGTGAAATTGCTCGGCAAATCCTCAAAGAAATCAATCAACGGCTCGATTTTCTTCTCAATGTCGGTTTGGAGTACCTCACTCTCAATCGCACTGCACGGACATTGTCCGGAGGTGAAGGCCAGCGTATCCGGCTGGCGACACAGATTGGGACGCAGTTGGTTGGCGTGCTGTACATCCTCGACGAACCGAGCATCGGTCTGCATCAACGTGACAATATCAAACTCATCAGTTCTTTGAAGTCACTGCGCGATCTTGGTAACACGATCATTGTCGTGGAGCATGACAAAGAAACGATAGAAAGTGCCGACTACGTGATCGATCTTGGTCCAGGAGCGGGAGAGCATGGGGGCTATGTTGTCACGAGTGGGTCGCCGAAGGCACTCAAACTCAGAAACGAGAAATTGAAAAGCACCGGAAACGGTTTCGATGGACAATCGCTCACAGCTCTGTATCTCAAAGGGAAGCGGACGATTGAAGTGCCCGCGAAGCGTCGTAGAGGGCATGAAAAATGGCTCAGCCTCAATGGTGCGACCGGAAACAATCTGAAAGGTATCACAGCGAAGATCCCATTGGGGACCTTCGTTTGCGTGACTGGGGTCAGTGGGTCCGGGAAATCAACTCTCATCAATGAGACGCTTTTTCCGATTCTCTCGAACAAATTCTACAAGACCCGGATGGTCCCTTTGCCCCACAAATCCGTCAAAGGACTGGAGCACGTGGACAAGGTTATTGACATCGATCAATCTCCGATTGGCCGGACCCCTCGCTCGAACCCGTCGACGTATACAGGGGTGTTCACTCTGATCCGCGATCTGTTCACGCAGCTTCCCGAGTCGAAACTCAGGGGCTACAAGGTTGGGCGGTTCAGTTTCAATGTGAAAGGGGGGAGATGCGAGGAATGTGAGGGGGATGGGCTTCGCAAAATAGAAATGAACTTTCTTCCCGATGTCTATGTCCTCTGCGATACCTGTAAGGGGAAACGGTACAACCGTGAGACGCTGGAGGTCCACTTCAAAGGTAAATCGATATCCGATGTGCTTGATATGACGGTGGAGGATGCCATGGAACTCTTCAGTGAGTTTCCACGGATCTCGAGGCACCTACAAACATTGCACGATGTTGGTCTCGGCTATATCCGGCTAGGTCAGCAGGCGACGACGCTTTCCGGCGGCGAAGCACAAAGAGTAAAGCTGTCCACGGAATTGTCCCGAGTAGGGACGGGCAAGACCCTCTATATCCTTGACGAGCCAACCACAGGATTGCACTTTGAGGATATCCGGATGCTTCTGTCTGTCCTCAACAAGCTTGTTGATAAAGGAAACACGGTCCTTGTGATCGAACACAATCTCGACGTCATTAAGACTGCCGACTGGATTATTGACCTTGGTCCGGAGGGAGGAGACGAAGGGGGAGACATCGTTGCCGAAGGAGTCCCGGAGGATGTGGCAAAGAACTCACGGTCCTACACAGGTCATTTCCTAAAGCGTGAACTCGCGCTGTAAAGGCACCTTCGGTCTCAGCGCGAGGCCCATCCGTTCCCCTTAATGAAGAAGCGCCATAGAGTTTCCTCTCCAACTCGTATTCCAATTCTCTTTGACGTCGCGATCTTTGATGGGCGGAGGCTCGGCGAGTCGAGCAGGTAGATTTCATCGCCAAGAAGATCAATTCCGTTCTCTCTTCTTCCTATCTTCAATGCCTGGCAGAGCTTTGCCGGTCCGTTCGTGAGGTTCTGCTCGAAAGCGTCCCCTCGTTTCATTCTGGGGGCGTGGTGCTTCCTGTTTCTTGACATGATGTCGATACCGTCAATTGGCTCAACCGCACGCAACAGAACGGCTTCACCTTTTCCAGCCCGCCCCGTCACAACGTTTGCGCAGAAGTGCATTCCGTATGTAAAATAGACGTAGAGATGTCCTCCATCCGAGAACATGACCTCGTTGCGGTTCGTCAGGCCCCGAAATGAGTGAGAAGCAGGATCGTTTTGACAGTATGCTTCAGTCTCAACAATCCGTGCAATCAACACTCGTGCCCCAATACGGCGGACGAGGTGCTTTCCGAGTAGGTCCTTTGCCACCCTGGGAGTAGGTCGCAGATAAAATGCACGAGGAAGCTTTTTCAAATTCCGATTGCGCGTTTTATGCGTCCCGCCGTTCTGTGGCGGGAGCGATTTGCGATTTTCGATTAATGTCCAGATTGGACTGAACGAAAGATTCACGATCCTCAACTGACGATTGTTGATCTGTTTGTGTGAATCTGCACTATGGTTAGGTAACGAATGAACCCGAATACTGCCATGCCTCAGTGAGGAAAAGGTAGGCCTTATTAGCCTGAGTTTCAATCAAACCACATTCAACTGATGATCAGCGCGAACCCGGCGCTTGTTTCTTTCTGAGTGACCATCTATTATGAATTCATCCGTGAATCGAAAACTCAAATGGCGGTTGGCATCGAGCGGTGCGGAGATTGTCAGCGAAGATGATCAAATCATTGGTATCTCACGAAATTCAAGGCGTGATATAGATCGGCAGGAATCAGAACAGCGTGTCTTGTCCCGGAGCCTTTTTGAGGGTACCGAAATGTTTGTAGGCCATCGATGTCGCTTCCCGGCCACGGGGAGTGCGTTTGAGAAATCCTTCCTGAATCAGGTACGGTTCGTACACTTCCTCAATTGTTCCTGATTCCTCTCCGACAGCCACGGCCAGAGTATTAAGTCCAACCGGTCCCCCATTGTACTTCTCGATGATGGTTTGAAGAATCCGTTTGTCCATCTCGTCCAGCCCGTACTCGTCCACCTCGAGCGCACGTAACGAATACTGTGCAACCTCGAACGTGACAACTCCACGATGTTGGGCTAATTTCTTCTCTGCCTGAGCGAAGTCTCGGCAGCGTTTCAGAAGTCGGTTCGCTATTCGGGGAGTTCCGCGGGAACGCTGAGCTATTTCCGGCGGCGCATCCGGCGTGATTTCAATCCCCAGAATCTTGGCTGATCGCGCGACGATTCCCTGGAGTTGAGCCACATTGTAGTAGTCGAGTCTGTTCGAAATCCCGAACCTCGATCGCAACGGCGAACTCAAAAGTCCGGCTCGGGTCGTAGCGCCGACCAATGTAAAAGGCTCGAGGTTCAGCGAGATGGTCTTTGCTCCGGGGCCGCTGTCGATGATGATATCCACCCGGTATTCTTCCATTGCGGAGTAAAGATACTCCTCAATTTTGACCGGCACTCT
>JAPLFP010000188.1 GCA_026390585.1 Ignavibacteriales bacterium
GGGCCTCGAGCCGTTTCTTCTCGGTGATATCGGAGTTCACGATCAGAATCTCCGTCGTGCCGTTGAATCCCTTTCGCACGGTTCTCCATCGGCTCTCCACGAGAATCTCCTTCCCATCCTTACGAGTGTGATAGTGTTCTCCGTTCCATTCCTTGAACCGGCCAATATCCTCCATCGCTTCGTGAAAATCTTTCCGCCTCTGGCTGCTGTAGAGGAGCTCTTCCATCGCGTGGCCGCTGATCTCCTCTCTGGACCAGCCGTACATCAATTCAGCGCCGGAATTCCAGAAGGTGACCGTCCCATGATAGTCGACCACTATGATGGCGTCCAGCGTTTGATCGAGCAATGCCCCCTGTTCACGGATCTTTTCTTCGAACTGCTTGCGCCTGGTGATGTCGACAACCACGGCCTGTACGGAGGGATCGTTTTCCATCTTTTTTGCAGAAAAGAGGATCCACAGTTCTGCACCGTCTTTCCTCGTCGTACGGATCTCATGTTCAGCGATGAATCCATACGCCATGAGGCAATCGCGGATGAACTCAAGTGAAGTGCCGGGAAGGTTTGACATGCATGACTGCAGCTCCTGGAGAGAGCTGCAGCCACACAGTTCCATGATCGCCTCATTCGCATCAGAGATGGCCCAGGTATCCGCCGAGAACTTCATGATCCCGGCGAGCGAGTTGTCGAAAAGGCTCCTGAACTTCTCTTCACTTTTCCTCACCTCTTCGAGCTTCGCCCGCTGAGTCTCAGCAAGCCTCCGATGGCTGTAGGCCATCATCACGATGTACGCGACGGCAAACGCGAGCAGCACGATGCTTCCAACAACAAGCACAAAAAGTATATCTACCGTTCCAACTTGCACATCAACGCCTTTGTGTAAAGAAGGTTCGTGATGATGATGAATGTCCAGTTGATGTTCCAGGCGACATCGAAATAGGTTTGCCCGAGCGCCAGCAACTGGTTGCCAAGCCCCACAGCCATCAGAGTTGCAGTTGCATAGAGAACGACAGAGATCGCGACCCAGAACACCGGTCGCTCAACCAGGCTAGAAGTCTCATCCCTCATCAGTGCCTGTAATGTGATCATAGACATCACGATCAGGAGCATGCGCTGAACCATCTGTGTCAACGTGTTTATTTCCTTGGGATTGAAGTAGAAAATCAAATCTGCCGCCCAGAATACCACGAACATTCCTCCTATGGTCAACAACGTATTCCGTGTCCTCTGGGGCATAATGGAGAAATAGAACACCGCACATATCATGCCGAGCTCAAGCACAATATAGAAGTGCGAAAGGAAGAGGTTGTTGCCGAGCCATAAGGAAACAAGATATTGCGTGACGACATCGAAACAGGAAAAAAAACACAGCACTGTCAGGATGCGCATTGCTTTGGTGAGCGAAGAGAACCGCGTAAACCCGGTCACCGTCGGAATCAGAAAGCTCACGTAATGAATCTTGCAGTAGAGAGGGATGGACATGAGCATCTATCTTGATAGTGGGTTTGGTGCCGGACAATACGGAGGACATGGCTGCGAAAGCTCTGCCACCACGCCACCGACGATGTCGTTACCACTTCCGTCGACCCCGACAAGCACCAGGTTCGGAGCGCCGCTATCATCTTGTCCATAGTAGTACCACGGCAATCAATTTAAGAAAATCTGATCTCTTTGTTTTCATAGCAATCTCCTTTACGATGAAGTTTTGGGAAGATGAGCTGATTGCGGATGATCAGTGTTTCCCTGTGATGAGGTTAACCCGCTCGAAAAATCTATGTTGACACCACAAGAAGCGCAATACCGGAAATCCGGTATATTGCAGAAAGGCCAAACTATTGCCGACTTTGACAATTTTGTCTGTTTTGCAGCGGATAACTGGGGTTTTCAGTGGAAAAGAGCCATGCGCTGGAATAGGTGAGACGCCAGATGAACCACTCGGCAATAAAGGGGGGCGTTGATCTTTCAAGGCAGCTGTGACAACGGAGCTGCGTGCGGCTATCCGTTCTCTCCAGCCAGTCGTGCAATCTGAAGCATAAAGAAGCGCAGCAATTGCTGTTTCTCGGGTGACAGTGCCTGTTCTTCGATTTTCGCGATCGTTTCCACTTCTTTCAAGGACCGGATAATTGAGACGGGGACTTCCATCATTCCTTCCGAGAGCGCCCCGAGATACTCCAGTGCCGCTCCCAGGAACTGATGCATATCGTCCGTCGCGTTCGAAGCGCGAAAGAAGTGAGAAAGCTCTGACGACATCTTTCTCGCACGCAACGATCCGGGTTCACTCTTCAGAACATGAGTCGACGAGAGCGAATTGAGCGCAAGTGCGAGTTCGACAAAACTCTGAACGCGCTGATACAGCGGCCTTTCCAGCAAGTCCAAAATCCTCAGGCGCCATGCGCGAATGTCGACCGGCACCCTGAGAAGGTGCTCGACATTCTTTCTCCACTCCGCCTCGACACGCCCGTCGGAACCGTGCAGAAGTTGTGTAATGTCTGTGTTGAAGAGATCGCTTTGGAGCAACACCGCAAGGTCAGGTCGAAGCGTTGGAAGGAGTTCGGGAACAAACCTGCCATTGTCAAAGAAGTCGCTGACGTCTACGCCGTGACGGCGCAGCAACTCCTGTTGTATGAGTCCAACATTCTTGAGAAGGCCGTCATTATCCTCCCGCACGGCAAGAAACGCTGATGTGCCGCCGGGGAATGCCAACTCCATTTTCTTCACGAACGTAAGCTCAGGATCATGATACAACCTCAGACTCTGCAGCATCTCATACACAGGAAGCTGAGGCAGCACGCGATCGGTGATGAGCGAGCGTGCATCTCCTTCTTTGAATTCGAGCCGGGCAAATCGGTCCAGCGCGCGGAAGAGGCCTGTGGTGAGCTGGTTGTAGCCCAACACCGCTGTCTGCGCCTGATTATGCGCAATGGCCCTGAGCCGGCTGCCATGCCGCGACATGGGGATGATTTGCGCGATCTGTTCGAGGATGCGATGCCCACGTTCGCTTCCCGGTCCTGAACGCTGCGGACGAACCGTGGGCCGGTCGCGAAGCTGCGGCATCGTTCGTGCAATGAAATAGGAGATGATGTGCATCCCGACAACATCCTCTTCCCTGCCATACAGAATCTGCCTGAAATCCTCCGTCAGAAGTGCGAGAAACTTTTCGTAGACGGGATCCTTGGTGCCGACCGTGAGGCGCTCAAGCTCCTGGGCCCCGCGCTTCTTCTGCAAAAGACGGCTCTCGACCAGCGTTTCCGCAGCGCGAATCAGATCACTCCGATGCTTGCGCTGTGATTCTGTCAGATGGTAGTGGACGTTTGCCGTCTCCTCGACAGGCAAATAGCGCAGCTGCTCTGTCACCGCGCTCTGCAACGTCCGGAGATCTCCTCCGGTGAAAAGGCCCATCAATGGAGTTGTTGCGTACTCCGCGCTTTTGCTTGCCGCCGGAGGCAGAGACGCCTTGATACGTCGTAGCGCCGCCGGACTTGTGCTGAATGCACGTTTTCCGGAAACGGCTGCGTAGTATCCCCCCTGTCGTTGCATCGGCTCGCCGCTTCCCATCTTGATGCGGATTCGATCGATCAGCCCGTGCTCCGCCAACCAGAGCATCAATTCGTGTTTTGCCTCTTTGTAGAGCGACGCACCTGCAGCTTGCCCCACCTGCTGACTCAGATCGGAACCGGCGATGAACACTTCCGAGATGATCTCCGCGAAGCGGTCGTCGGACTCCTGATCGACCCGTCGACTCTGATGAGCGTACTCCCATATCTTTGTCAGATAAGCAGGAATCGAGCGGACAGCGGTCAGGTCCTCGAACAGCGGAATAAGCTGAATTGTCGGGAGTTCCAACTGAGGATGACTTCTCAACGCTTGTTCCCGACTTGCCCGGAGCTTTCGGTCCAGCGTGATCAACGCCTCCGCCTGCGTCGACATGCTCACCTGAAGAGCGAGGATCACACCGGGATTTCCATATTTGGCCGCAATCTCGTTGATCTCGTGAATGTTGTGAACAGTGGTGTCGATCGCGAACGAATCCTGCGTCGTAATCATCTTTTGATCGATGCGCGGAGTGATCACCATCCTCTGCAGGAGATCGCGGAAGAGGCACGCTTCGAGAAGAAGCTCACGATTCGTGAAGTTTTCCTGGATCTCGGCGAGCAACGCATGCAATTGCTTCCGCAACAATTTGTTGAGGAAGAAATAATATTCAAGAGTCTCTCTTCGCTTCTGGCGAAGGTCCACCATCCTTCGTTCAAGGCGATCGTTATGCTGCCACAGAAGCGTCAGCGGATCGCGGGCAAGCCGGAGCTTCATGCCAACGTTTCTGACAGCCCCGGGTTTCACGCTGAAGGGAAGCACGCCACGATACCGCTTCTCCAGCTGATGCGTCAGGTCAGTGATGTCGTTCAACAGTTTCGTGAATCGACGGTTGCTCTCCGGAAGCTTCCGAAGTTCTGCAAGGATGTTTGCTTCGATCCTGATGGTTTTGTCCGCTCCCAGCACAGCCCACAGCAGTCGGGCCAACCGGCTCACGTTCGCAATGAGCGTGGTCGCCATGAGGCGATGCCCCTGGCCTGATGGACGGTTGCTCCCATCCCAATCCCCCCAGAAGGAAACAACCGTCTTCGCACCGACACCTCCTGACAACCATGAGACATTTTCTGTTCTGATCGCGGCGTCCAGGTCGAGAAGAAGCTCATCCGATTCTTCGCTCGAGGTGATCGCGACGTTCAACCCGAGGAATTCTTCAAGCAACTCGCGGGCCGCTGACTGAAATGTGGAATCTGGAAGAGACACGGAGCGAATCAAGCATCCGATGATCTCCTCAAACCGGGCCTCGGTTTTGATGGAATACATCTGCGTCGGATGGACTGTCCGATCGCTGTTCCGGCTCCGGAACACTGCATCGCGCCGAACGAGCGAGTCTTTGTACAAGTCTCGTTGAAGCACCTGTATCAGCGCTTTGCCACCGTCGGCCTCTGCCATCCTCATCATCTCTTCCGACTGCCGGAAACGATCCTGCCATCGCTGTCTGAAGACCGTGAGCCGTTCCGGAACATACTCATTCATGAAACTCCGAATGGTTTGTGGGTCGAGAAGTTCCTGGTAACCCTGCGGTGTCAATGTTTTGCAGGCGTCAGCGATGCCATCCTCGACCTCCTTCCAGCGTTCGGCGCTCAGTTGCTCTTCCACGTCTTCGACTCGGCTGTCAGCTCTTTGACCGAGGCTGAGGCGATTGTACCTGGAGGATTCTTCAGCAATGAGGCGATTGAGATCAATGAGCACACGTCGGGTTTTCGGCAGGAGTATGTCTGCACCATCCGTTCCGCCCAGTGTCAGACGAAACGTTTTACGGCCAGTCTCGAAGCCCTCTTCCGTGCGCGCAAACGTCGAGAGCGGGAGCATGCCGATCCCCTGCCGCGCCAGCCCTGAGGCCAGCCAGTCGAGTGACAATCCGAAAGGAAGCCGATGGATCACCATCAAGGGATACATGCTCCCCATCGGAGGGATGATATCGATATGGAATGGGTTACGATCGGGTGGAAGAGTCTTCACCGCTTCAAGCAGAGCCTCGGTCCGTTCGAGGAATATCCGATTGCGCAATCTCCAGTATGCCCGGGCAACTTCTGTTTCGTTTCGATAGAACAGATAGGTCAGTGCGATGGCGCCGAGATTCGGCAAAACGTGTCGTTGTGCGTCGATGAATCGCCTGAAAAGCCCTTCCTCTCTCGCCTCGACGACCGCAAGCCGGGCTCCCGCGAGACAGTCGGTTTTCGACACGGAATGGACAGTAATGACCTTTTCCGTCTTTTCTTCGGACAACGTTCCCGATCGTACCAAATCGTCTGCAATCTGTCGGAGCGTTTTGATGCCCGGCAGAGCGCTGGAGGGAGCGACTTCCTGATAGGAAAGATCATCGATGACGTAGACGGCGTGCTCGAGAAGCCACGTCATCAATCTGCGTAGGCCGGATTCTTCGAACACTCGCCCCGTTGCATTATGAGGATTGTTCAGTACAACAGCACCGAACTCATTCCATCGCGGATTGGCCACCAGTTGTGCCTGAACTGCTTCGATCAAGCCATCAATATCGAGGGCATATCCCTCCGTCAACGGCACCGCCAGGATGGACGGGAAACAATGTTCATAGCTCCAACTCAGATCGGCAACGATGACCTCCGAGATCCCGCAGTGGAGGCCCAGAAATCCGAGAGCCGTCCTGGATGAACCACTGACAACGACGCTGTGGGAGACGCGATACTCGGGATGATGCTGCAGGAACACCTGAAGCAGGCTTTGCTGCAACTCCTTTTGATATTCCTTTGAATCGATCTGTTCGGCGAGTTCGTGCAGGAATGCCTTCGTATCCATCGTTGCGAACCGATCGAACGGAAGCGACGGTCGGAATTGATCAATCCTGGTGGAAAGATCCTCGACACGTTTCGTCATCCATTCGAAACGATGCTCGAGTTTGTCAGCAACTTCGTCGATGTATGCACCTAACCGTACCTCTGTCGATCGCGCACGCAGAGGAAATGCCTCTGTTGGTTTTACGGGTCGTGTCAATCCGTGGTACGTCGGTTCCAAAGAAATCTCAGGTTCGACCGGTTTGGAACGTGCTGTGCCGTTCTCCCGAAGATATGACAGGAGTTCGATCTCCGAAGCTGAAGGAGTGCCTTTCAACTGGAAGTGCAACGATTCAAAGGCGCTGAGAATATCTGCGTTGCCGGCGAGGAACACCGTCGCGAGCCCTTTCAGCCGCTCTCCAAAGATTGACGGTGTCAAGAATCGGATGACTCGCTGAACGAGCTTCGCTTCACGGGCAAGAGAAAGATGGTTCGGTGCGTCGTTCGCCTCGAGAAAGAACAGCGGAGCATCGAGGCTGATGAGTCTCAGCGAGCGCCGCGTTTCTTCGCCGAGAATCTCCCTGAGGATAAGAAAGCTGGGGGTCTGCGGAAATTGTTTGAAGTGGTCCGTCAGCTTAACCAGCAGTTCCTGCTCATCATCCGGAAGCCGCTCGAAGGTGAGACCGCTGTAGACTTTGTCGTCCACTGGAAGCCGGGCCCGGTGGAGAAATACTTTCGCAGGTCGAATTGACAGGAATGTCGATAGCGAATGAAACAGAACGCGAAGAGATTCCTCGACACCCCCGGACGCAAGAATGATTTCGCGTCGGCCGGTCGTCTGACCGAGATCGTACGACATGGGTTCTTGTTGCGTCTGAAGCCAATCGACGAACGCTTTGACGATGGCATTCGGATTGTTGCGGGCAAATCCGCCACGTGGGGTGTACGGGGCACTTTTCTGAATCAGGTTACGAAGAAAGGCGAGCTTCGGCTCGTCACTCTGTTCCCACTCGAGCAACTGCAGAATCTGACCGGTCTGATCGTCGCTCAGGTCCTCCCGGAGGATATCGATACCCAGAACCATGCGCAGATAGAGCGAGGTCAGGCGCTTATCCTGAACGGGGTTGCCGATATGGAAGTTTACGCGATCTTCCGGTGCTGCGGCGGAAGACGCGGTTGCTTCACTTATTTCGGAAACCCGCGCTGCCTTGAGGGGTTTGAGCCCAAACAAGGAGAGCGGATCCCTTGCGTGTGTGTTCATGGAATAGGGTCGGTAGTTCGGCGTGGGGAATCACCCCCATGAGCTGAGTCGCCGGGGACTTATTTCGCTTTCGGCTTCTTCGCGTCTGCCCGATAGCTTTCAATGGCACCCAGCAGCATCCGTTGCAGCGTGCCGAGCAATTCGGATCCCTGCGAAACATCCTGCGGAGAGAGCGAGACAATCGTGCGCGCGTTCTTCAGGCCCTGGCTGGCTTCAGCGAGGCGGGCCGCTTGCGGGGTGAGCATCAAAAGCTCGGGACTGCTCCTCAGCATGTCGAGCTCTTCTTTGTCATACTCGAGCTTCTTGCGGCTGCGCTTCAATTCTTCGTTTATACGGATATCGGCAAGCAACGAATCGCGCTCGAGTTGATTCTTCTTCAGCTCGTGCTTCCTCAGTTCGAGTTCATTTTCGAGGAGGGCAATTTCTTCGTCGGCTTTCAGCTTCGCCTTTGATGCGGCGATACGCGCCTTCTGATTCAAGGTTTCGGTTTGTTCAAGAATGCGGGCATGCTCCTGCTGCCTCAGCGCTTCGGAGATTTGGGGATTGACGGGTTCGAACGAAAGGATGGTCAACGAAATCACTTCCAAACCAAGCGAGGTTTTGCTCGCCGGAAGCTTTTGATTCAGATACTCATGGATCTTCTCCGAAGAGAGGCTCTCGATCCCATGTTGCTCGGTATACGACTTGACATGCCCCTGAAGAACCGACTCCAGATCTTTGGCAGCTCTTGCAACGGCATCCGCGCTCCAGCCGCCAACGCGGATGAGTGCCGAGAGGTTGTCCAGGCTCGCAGCAACCGTTACACCCAGCTTCACCTTCACCTCGAGGTTGCCCTTCGAGGAAGCGTCGACCGACATCTGGAGCGAGTGCGTTGTCCGCCGGATGGGAAGACTGAAATGGCGAGGATAGAGCAAGCCTTTGCGCAGAGCCAGCCCCCCACGGCGTTCGTACAAGACCAGGTAGTCCGGTTTCCGGAAGCGATACTCAAACGCGAAAACCGCGATGACCAGAATGGCGACAACGACGAAGAACTCCATTGCTTTCTCCTCGATGGGAAATGGTGATCAGAAAAGCACTTTACGCAAGTAAAGATACAAATTTTGCCGGACTCCCGCAATGCGGAGGTGGAAGACTGGGAGGTCATTGTGCGCACTAAGCGCGCACCCCTAAATCTCCTCTCGCTTGAACACAAGCCTCCCCACGGAGGGGGCTGATAAAGCGAAGCGCTAAACGTCCCCTCTCGTGCAATGGCTCGAGGGGCGCGAGAGGGGAGCAGAGGGGTGTGTCACCCGAAAGTGTGGAAGCAAAGATGAAAGAACACACCCCTAAATCCCCTCTCCCCTACACACAGGCAAGCGCCACAGAGGGGACTGGTTCACTGTGGTGTCAGGTCCGAAGGGCTCCTTCGGAGAGAAAGCTCCTGACGGCAAACAAAATCTATCGAGCCGCCCGCTTCACAGGCTTCAACAAGAGATCGTGAAAATCGAAGCTGAAATCCGTTGCGGGAGAGACGGCTTTCATTTTCACATGGTCGATGCTGCCGTCAGGATTGAGCGAGAATGTCACGAAGGCATCTGCTCGCAGCTCCCGGTCCCGCCATTTTGCGACGAAAGTATCATACTGCCAGTGTTCAAGGTCACCCACAAGCGAAGGAGTATGGTCAAATCGAATGGCGAGCTTGCCATTCTCGAGGGCGATCGTTACATCGCCATACCAAGCGTCAGTGTACGTTCCGGCATACGATGCCAGAGGCAGCGGCGGATGAGACGTTGTATCTCTCTTCGCGAACGCCTGCTTCTCCATCTGCGCAAGCATCGAAGCCTGGCCGTCGTATCGTGCCTTGTAAGCCGCCAGCCAGTCCATCTTCGGTGCCGCAAGAAAATGATCGAGGATGAAATACACGATCGACTCAAAGGCTGCGCCCGTTTCCTGATTCGTTAGCACGGCGACACCAAGCTTGAGTTCCGGAATCATTGCGACTTTGGAAACGTACCCCGGTAGTCCCCCGGTGTGCTGTACTAACTTATACCCACGGTAATCACGAACTTCAAATCCGAGCGCGTAGCCGCTGAAATTAGCCCGTAGAGCGGCAAGTTCCGGTGGCGGATTGCCGATGGGGAGAGGAGTGACAATTCTCCAGAGCTGGGTTGACGTCTGACGGGAAAAGAGCCTTGTCCCGTCGGCGACACGACCTGAGTCCAGCTGAGTCATGAGCCACTTTGCCATATCTGTGGCGCTTGCATTGATCCCGCCTGCCGGGTTCGTATTGTCACTCGCAAACGGATTAACTGCGCGCACCTTCCCATCGATGCGGGCATGCGTTGTCGCGATATTCCCGCCCCCCGTTGCATCGGAATGTCTGGGCTTGCTGTCGGTCATTCCAACCCTGGCAAGGATGCGGGTAGCGACAAAGTCTTCCCAGGTCTGCCCACTGACGGCTTCGATCAACTCACCGGCGATCAGATACAGCACATTGTCATAGGCATAGGTGCTCCTAAAACTTGTCGCAAGAGGAATGTACTGAAGCCGTTTTGCTATCTCTTTCCGGTTGTAGGTTGAAGGTGGCCACCAAAGCAGATCGCCGGCACCCAGGCCGAGTCCGCTTCTGTGTACGAGCAAATCCCTCACCGTCAGCTCGCGAGTCACGTACGGATCGGAGAGACGAAACCATGGGAGGTAACGAAGTACCGGAGCGTCCCATTCGAGTTTTCCTTCTTCGACGAGAATTCCCAGCGCTGTTGCAGTGAAGGCTTTTGAATTGGATGCTATGCCAAAGAGCGTATGCTCATCTACCTTTGCAGCCTCGCCTATTTTGCGAACCCCAAAGCCTTTGGCAACGACGACCTTGCCATCTTTGACGATGGCGAGAGCGATGCCGGGGACTTCGAATTCTTTCTGAACGCTCTCAACATAGGAATCCAGATTCTTTGGAGGTGCCTGAGCCTGGAGGATGAACGAGCACCAAAGCGACGTTGCAGAGAAGAAAAGAAAGCGTGCGACGTGATGTCTATTCATGTTCGTGCCTTTTGAGTGCATGGCGTTTGTTTGCTGACAATCTAAGATCCGCTTCGTGAAGTGGTGAGGATCATCGGTATATCGCGTTACGAAATTTGCGTAGCGAAACTCAGCGCGCGGGGAAAGCACACACCCCTAAATCCCCTCTTTCTCGCACACAAACAACCCCACAGAGGGGACTGATGAAGCGAAGCGCTAAACGTCCACTCTCGTGCGGTGGCTCGAGGGGCGCGAGAGGGGAGCAGACCCACCCGAACGACTGACGTTCAGTCGGGCGGGGGGGGTGTCACACCCTGCACTATTAGTATGCGGTGAAGGAGCTCTCTTGCCCCGACGTTGTCTGTCGGGGGCTCCTGAACACGAAATCGTCGGGAGCAGAGCTCCCTCCGAGCTTGGCTTGTTCCAGGCTGCTAGTGCGATGAGGCCACACCGAGGTAGTTCCCGTATCCAACGACGAGCGTCGAGACCACCAGCGTGCCAAGTCCGATCGCCAGCTTGGTCTTGGTGGAGACACTACTCCCCCGCCACTCGTGGAGCGCGATCCCCCATAACGAACTGAATATGATGATGCTGGCCATGTGGATTGTCCAGCTTGAGAACTTGTATTCTCCCATCTGCGACTCACCCATGGTGTAGAAGAAGAACTGAAAGTACCACGTTACACCGGCCAGAGCGCTGAAGAGGTAGTTGTTGAGCATCGGCACACGGGAGGCTGCGACAGCGACATCATTCGTTGCCTCCGATGCATCTTCTCGCAGAGTTGGGCTAAAGTACTGATACCCTGTCCGGTTTTTGATGTTGAGGGCGACGCACCATATTAAATTCGTCGTAAAGCCCCCGAGAAGAACGACGCACAGCTTCGGCAAGCCTGTCCAGAGGACCGTTGTGCCATGTTTTGCAGAGAGCTCGGCGATCGGAGCCGCGGCATCAAGCCCGTACGCAAAGCAAGCACTCATGACGCCCGAAAACGTAGCGACAAGAATCCCTTTGGTGAAGTTGAACTCCTTGATCGTCTCCTTCTTCTGTTCCTCCGTCATTTCCTTTTCCTTCGACCTGCCTGCAAGTCCCGCAATCGCTATCCCAAGCAGGCAAACCCCGACTCCAAGCAGAATGACCTGACCGGATTGGGTGCCGAGCACTTTGTCGACGAATTCTCCGTGGAAAATGGGAGGCATCAGCGTGCCAAATGCGGCGCAATAGCCAAGCGCCACACCCATGCCCAGCGAAAGACCAAGATAGCGCATCGTGAGCCCGAACGTCAACCCTCCGAGTCCCCACATAGTACCCCAGAAGTATGCCCACAGGATGCTTTTTGTCGGAGCCTCGCTTAACACTGCCAAGAGATCATTTGTATTGATTGAGGCAAGAATCCACGGCGCGAGGATCCAGCTGAAAAATCCTCCAACGAGCCAGTAGACTTCCCACGACCATTTCTTCACGCCACGATATGGCACGTAGAAGCTACCCGAGGCAAGACCACCAAGCCAGTGGAACACTACACCAAGAAAGGGATTTGAAGTCACGATGACGTTCTCCTTATCAAGAGCAATTAGTCGTAACGCTTGAAACAGGCTCTGACACCGCAGTGTTATCGGAGTGCCTGATAGACCAGCACCTTGAACTTCTCCGCGATGTCACCTCGCCTTGAAGGATACTGCTGCAGGACAAGCTGGGCAACGAGATGTTCTTTCGGGTCAACCCAATAACTGGAGCCAAAGATGCCACTCCAAAAATATGTGCCAACCGGAGTCGGGAGCCTGGAGCTTCCGAGGTCAGTGACAACGGCGAATCCCAATCCGAATTTTGCATTTCCATTGTAGAGGGATAAATCGCCGATCTGATTCATCGTCATCATTCGAACCGTGTTACCGCCCAGGATCTTTACGCCGTTGTATTCGCCGCCGTTGAGCATCATCTGCAGGAATATTGCATAGTCATAGGCTGTCGAGCAAAGACCTGAACCGCCTGAAAAGTATGTGCCCTCTGAGTTGGGATAGTCCGGGTTATGATCACTGACAACGCTCCGTTTGTCTTTTGCATTCAACAGATGCTTCAGTGAATCCTCTGAAGACAGAGTCCAGAGTCTGGCTTGTTTTTTTTTGGGAAGGAAGAAATAGGTATCATTCATCCCCAAAGGCTTGAAGATCCGCTTGTGAAAAAACTCGTCGAGACTCATGCCGGAGACCACTTCTACCAGATACCCCAGCACATCAATGCTCAGTCCATACGTGAAGCGTTCCCCCGGTTGATGGAACAAAGGGAGAGATCCCAGTTTCCGCATCATGGGTCCGAGTCTGGATGTGTCGGCGTCAATTCCTGAAATGATCTTTTCTTTGGCATACAACGCGTTCATCGACTTGCTCCCAATAGAAGGATAGCCGATGCCCGAGGTGTGTGTCAGGAGATCGCGAATGGTGATTTCTCTCTTTGCTTTCAGCGTTGTGTACGTTGTGTCGGCGTCGTTGAACTTGTCGATCACCTTCGGATTCTTGAATTCCGGTATGTACTTCGATACGGGGTCCTCCAGGAGAAACTTGCCCTCTTCATAGAGCATCATCACGGCAACGCTCGTGACTGCCTTCGTCTGTGAGGCAATCCGGAAAATGGCATCTTTCCTGGCAGGTGACTTCTTCGCGATGTCATCGTAGCCAACCGCTTTGTAGTAGACAATCTTCCCGTTACGGGCAATAATGGCAGAAGCCCCCGCTATGGAACCCCTTTCGACAAACTCCTGAAGCATTTTATCAATTCTCTGCAGACGCGCCGAACTGAATCCTTGCGATTCCGGCGCGGCGACTTGAAGGCAATCGACGTGAGGAGATTTGTTTTGTGTATGAAGCGCGAAAACGACCAGGAAGATCGATGCGAGGGTGAAGTGGAGTCTTTTCATGGATGACCTTCCCTGGCTCATCAGAAGTGAATCAAAGAATAAGGACGGCGATATCGGGACAGACGAAGCAGGCACTCATGGACACCACTGCAAGGTGGACGTCCAACTTACAGTGACAATAGCTGATCGATCGAGATCGCCGCGAGATCCGGAACGACGATGTCCGCATTCGGGAGTCGTTCGCGAGGGCCGATTCCCAACGCTTTCATCCCCGCACGACGTGCTGCCTCGATGCCTGCGATGGCGTCTTCGACAACGATGCAGTGAGCAGGGGGCACGCCGATATTTGTTGCGGCTAAGAGGAACACTTCGGGATCCGGTTTGGAGTTCTCAATTTCATGTCCGTCGACAATGGCATCCAGATACTGTTCGATACCGACCTGCCGAATGATGGGCTTGGCATTGCGACTATTGGAAGCCACGGCGATCTTAATCCCGCGCCGCTTGAGCTCCTGGAGAGCCGCGAGCGCGCCGGGAAGGAGTTCGTCCGGCGTCACAGACGACAGTGATTCGGCAAAGTACCGGTTCTTCCTGTCGGCGATTTCCTTTTTCTGCTCGGGTGTGTATGCCCGGCCGGATGCCCGCGTGAGGATTTCCACACATTCCATCCTCGCCACGCCGCGGAACTGATGGTTGAACTCGTGGTCAAAGAAATCGAAACCCTCTTCCTTTGAGAGCTTCAGCCAGGAACGATAGTGATACTCATCCGTCGAAACCAGCACTCCGTCAAGGTCAAAGAGGACGGCGTTGATCATTGGCAACCATTCTTTATAATTCGTTGAAATCCGTTTCTGGCCAGAAGCAATTCAAAAACAGTCACGCAAAGGCGCAAAGACGCAGAGCAAACAAACAATATCAATGTTTGCGACTTTGCGTCTTGGCGTGAGACTATTTGTTCTTGAGCTACGCTCTAATAATCTACGTACAACTCGTCGCTTTTCCAAAACGGAATTTCACTTCAACATCGCTGCACCGCGTTTGATAAACTGGATCGCGAATCCCCACGGGTCACGGAGCACCAACACCTGATCTCCCGTGTTTGTCTCCCGCAATTCCTCCGCGAGCGTCGCTCCCGCTGCAATCAGAGCAGTACGCACTGACCGCACGTCGTCTACGGTGAAGGCGAAGTGCAACGAGAGGTGATTCATCTTCGCAAAATCGAGCAGCGGGTATTGATTGTTGACAAACAACTCCATCATCATGTGGCCGCCGGCGTCAGAAACAAACGTGGTGTAGTTTGGCGCGCCACCTTTGCGCATCACCTTGTAACCGAGATTCTCATAGTACCAATTCGTCATGCTCTGAGGATCCGGGATATTCAAGGCGAGATGCTCGAACCGAATCCCTGCAGGCGTGAGCATTGGATTCACACGCATGACAAACTGTATCGCCAGTCCAAACGGGTCACGCATCATCAACACCTGATCGCCCGACGGAGTGCTGGTGATGTCTTCAACGATTTCTGCACCCGCAACAAGGAGGGAGTCCCGCATGGTCTTTACGTTGTCAACCATGAATGCCAGATGCATCGACATGTGACTGAACGAAGCATAATCGAGCCAGGGAACCGCCGGATTACTGACAAGCTCAAACATCAGATTCCCCGATGAGTCACCCACAAACCGGGTGTTGCTCGGAGGTGGTCCCGACCGAAAGATTTTCATTCCAAGATGATCAACGTACCACTGTGCTATAGCCGGTGGATCTTTGACATTGAACGCGAGATGTTCAGGCCTCGGTTGTCTCGGCGGCGATCCAATTTGGTCTTCCGGTTTCTTTTGTTGAGAATTCGTGGTCATGAAAAAGCTCCCTTTGAGATCAATGGTATTGTTCATCAGAGTGATTTCATTCACCTTCTTTTCCGGATCAACCTGGATGCTGCAATTCTGCAGATTGACGCTCGGTGGCACAGGCAGCAGAATATCGGCGAACTTCGGAGCGAGATCATTGGGTGCTTGCATTTCCGGCACCGGAGCGATGGCGATCGTCTTGCCATTCTCTACCAACGCAACTTTCGTCGGAGGCGAAGCGACAGATCCGAGACTGTGCACTCGCACATGAATCATGTTTTCCCTCAGCACGACATCGTCTTTGCTGACACCAAGATCCGGCCGCCGGGCATAAGGAACGGATTGCGAAAGCAGTCTCAACGTGAGCACGGTGGTTTTGCGAGGATCGAACGTCAGATCGATACTCGTGCTCCTCTCCAACGTTACTGTCCTTTTCGAAAGAATCGTATCGGCCTTTTCGTCCCCATTCGTGTCGATCCCTTGCACAACCTCCCATGTCCCCGGCTCGACATCCCATGCCGTCATTGTCACAGTTACCGGTTTCTGATCCAGTGCGAAGGCGATGATCCTGACGTCTGAAGGAGTCGCTTTCGGAACAATGATTGCCATGCTCTCTTCCTTTGCCGGAGCTTTGAACCTCCAACTGACGGTGTGGCCTGTGTGAATGGCACCTCGCACCAGCGCAACGCCGCCCAATCTCGATCGCTGCAGCTCACGGTTGGCTGCGGACACACGATCGCTCCAGAGGGAGCCTTCGGTGTTGACATATTCGCGGAGAGCGGACTCTTCAACCTGTTCGGCATAGTAGTTCTCGAGGAAGGCCTTGTTTCCTGTCATCTGCCAGGCGATGTGCCGATAGAGATTAGGTCCCTTGGCCGGGGATGTCTTTTCAACGATCTGTTTCCCCCACGTCTCCCTCATATTCAGAAGATCCAGAGCATCCGGACAAAGGAAGCCCAGAACTCCGTCTCCGAGATCCAGGAGCGGCTGAATGTACTTCTTATCTCCCGTCATCCTGTAGACTGCCCAAAGGAGCTGCAATCCCGCCGACGAAGTGCTGATCGTGGCCCCATCTCCCAGGCTCGAGGCGAGCATTCCCTTTGAGCCAAGCGGAGAAGGACGGCTTGCGTCTGTCGAGAAATTGACCTGATAGTCGAGGACGATTTTTCCGTTTTCGTCTTTTCTTGAGTGCGCGAGCAATCCATCCGCCACGTCGACTGCAAGCTGGCGCGCTCGAGCGTTGCCGTTGAATTCAGCAAGCGTCAACACCGGTTGGAGAAGCAGAAACTCCTGAGGCTGAAGCGACCACTCCCACACGCTTTCGTCAGCCAACTTCGTCCCGCTGAAATAACTCGATCGGAAATGTCGGTGACCGGCTTTGTTCTTTTGAATCAGCCGTTCATCGAGCGCCTTGACGGTCTCCATGATGCGCTCAAGCTGTTTCGGACTTCCATAGTCTACAAGCATAGCCTGCGTCTGAGCTTCTATGCCCTCTTCGTGTGCATGAAGGCCGTCCGTCTGAATCGTCGAGAGACCATTGGTGAACATTCCCTGATCGTAGATCGCATCCAGCATCTTGAGGACAGCGTTTCGGATCTTGTCCGGTTCGGCCCCCATCAGTGCGGCACCAGGCCAGCAATTCGTGAGGTCGTCATCGTCCGAAAGACCGCCACCAAGCTCGCCGTTCTCAATCTGTCGATTGTCGATCCACCACATCACAAATCGCTTGAAGTATCGAAGGTCTTCAATCTGCCGAAACGCCCACAACGGAATGCCTTCCGGGCAAGCTGTCTGGACAAACGCAGGCTTGGTATGTGAGTGATCGAGATCGTACCAATAGCTTTGGCCCGGATAGTGCTTCGGATCGACACTCAGCAAGTCCTTCAGGTCTGACATGAGACGATTGTACAGATTCAGCCTCGGATCGCTCGTCCGCTCTTCCATCCAATTCGCGTAATTGTCGCGCACTTGAGTGAATCGGTCTTGGACGTGCTCGCGAAAAGCGTCTTTTGTTGACTTGAAGATCAACCTGATGCGTGCCCTTTCCAAGACCTGCGGGCCGAAATCTGGTGCCGCAGAAGCGATTGTCAAATAAAGGCTCTTCCCTCTCGCAAGTATCCGATCACGAGTATCAAGCCACAGCGTGCGGGCTTCACCCGGTTTGACAGAAAAAGAGAAATCGAGCATGTTCCTTGCCGGCCAGTTCGGATCTTTGACCTGAACATTCATGGGCACGAGCTGCCCGTGAGTCGGCTTCAGTATCATAGGAGGCAAGTCGATGGCGATACCGTCCAGACCGCCGTCGATGTTCTGCCATGCGTATGAAGAGTCCAATATGGCATTCGCAGAACCCGTCCGGGAATCATAAGGAATGAGCACGTGAACGATCGGAAGCGAACAAACAGATTGAATCTGTCTGGTTTGGGACAAGGATGCGGGTACAGCAATCATCGTCGACCGTTCATCAAGCAGATACCGACCATTGATGAAATCCATCAATGGCTGGACCTGCTCGCTCACTCCCCGAGATTCTGAGGACAACAAGTAGCTCACCGTGCAGATGCCTGCAGACTCTTTCCCCGCATCAACATTGTAGGCTGACAGTTCGCCAATGGGAGTTTCCTGGTCAACGTTTGTGAATCGTATCTTCTGGCCGCGCAGAGGCTCTGTCAGACGGTGAAATGTTTTCTCCTGGCCTTTGGGACGTTGGAAGAGAATTTTTTCCTGTGCACCTTCGCCAGAAGGGACAAGCGACATACTCCCCCACGCAGCTCCGGAGATTTCAAGATGATTGCAGGTTTCATCCGGCACAAAAAACGTTACTGACTTGCCGGAGAGCGAATAGCAATCCCAATCCGGTAGCTGGAAGTAGTCGTTGCGCCCGGGAAGACGCGAGCGGTTGTATACACCCGGCCAGGTCGTCTCACGGATTCCATCAGTCGCCTTCCACCACCAGCGCTTCAGGTCATAGACATCACGGATTTCGACTTTCTTAACCCGGATGGCAGGCTGGTCAAGATAAGGAGGGGCATCCCCATCTCGATTCCAACCGTAGCGCAAGCGCCACTCGGACGGCCATTGGAGATTGCTAAGATCTCGGACAAGTTCGGGGACTTTTCGGGCATCGTCGCCTTTGGACAACCGAAGGATGTTTTCATTCGTCAGCATGCGATCATAGATGCGGATCTCGTCGATATCTCCCCCGCGGACAAAGTTGTATGCGCTCTGTACCTGCGCCGAACTGATAACACGAGAGTGCGGACCGAATTGATCGAGCCCTGTCGAGAGGACGACGACGCTATCTTTCTGAGCGAGAAGTTTCCCATTCACATAGAATCGTATTCCCGTTGTCTCATCCCATGCCAAAGCAAGATGACTCCACGATTCCGGTTTGGGAAAAGGCGAGATCGTGCAAGAGACTCTCACGCGGGCAAGATTTGCGTCTGTCACGAATGCATCAAACCCGTGGCCGTTGTAGTCGATGCGGAGCCAGACCATGTCCCAGCTTGAATGATCGGCGAACGCAACGCGGAAGATGGGGAATTCGGTCTTCCCTACCGGCTCCCGTGATTTCCAGAAGAAGCTCAGCGTGCCTCGTTCAGCATAGATGTTGCCGGGCGCCCAATATGAGAAGAGTTGCTCGTTCGCGCATTCGAAACCGGGACCTTTTGCACCGTTTGGAATGATTTTCACAGCACGCAGGAAATTGGGTTCTGGCTTTTCCCCAGCCGAGTAGTCAGCTTTGAAGCCCTGACTACCAGAGAGATAGAACAGAAGGCCGGGCTCTTGTTTCTGCGGAGCTGCTGCGCAATGTGCGGAGAAGGCGATGACGAAGACAAATGCGCAAAAAGAGATTGCCAACGGATTCTTTGAGTAACGCAAACGTCGATTCATAGCGAGGTCCGATTTGCTTACGTATATGAAAGAGTGCCTCGCCGAAGGTCAGCTTCGGCAGAGGCGTCGCCAGGAAGAAGGTGACCTTCTTCCCTATCGGTACGTCTTGTCGTCGATGCGACTGAGGTCAATGCCATCTTTGAATATGCCGAGCGTCATCATGGCATATGTGAATACCGTCGTCCCCGGTTCCAGATGACCACCGAAGGCATTGTCGGCGTTCGCCATCGTCAGGTGTGCATGGACACGGCCGTCAATCACATACCCATTCATGCTCACGATGCTGGCCGGGGCTGTGGTATCTTTCACAAACATGTTCTTCGAGGGAAACGTACGATTGCTGATATCGTGCACATGATAGCCTGTGACCGACCCGATCCCCGACAGGATGACCGCGTTTCTGATCTTACGCTCTTTCACCATAGCCTCCAGGCCGGCCAACAAATCCGCCTGGTACTTGAAACGGAGGACGATGATGCGATCGAACTGGCCTTCGATGGCATACACATCAGGGACCGACGGGCTATTCGGTTTCGCATCGTCTGCCGGCGTCGTGGGTTTTGTAACCTCCGTCCGGGTTTGTTGAGCGACCGCCCCGTTGCACATCAGTAGGATTGCGAAGATGGAGAATGCTTGTTTCATCGGAACTCCCTTTCGTGATCATCTCGATATTGTGAATTCAGAAGGCGCCAAACACTTCGGTGTAATCCTGATCCTCGCAATCGCTCCTTTGAACCAGTACACCTTGTTCATGCGCACGCCGATCGAAGTCCGGCCACTTTTGAACGGAGAGAATTTGACCCTCCCCTCTAGTTCGTGCTCACCAGCCACATACGTGTCCATCTTGCCGTCATCAAAGACAAACGCAAGGTGGTACCACTTCCCCGCTGGATGGACCTTGCTCTTGTCCATCAGCGCCTTTGATGAATCGCCCGATTTGATGTACGCATCAAGATACCATTGATTTTCAGCCGTCAATCTGGTTTCCATCATCAATCGCTCGCCGTTGACTTCACCCATCTGCAAAAATCTCTGTTCGGGTTGACCGTTGGGGTCGGGTCGGAAAACAACTTCGACGGTGAACTGACGCAGGTTGACGAGCGGATTCTGATCGAGAAACAATCCATCCGCTTTTCCATCGAACTGAACCGCTTCTCCAAAAGGGGAGCTCATGGTCAGGGGTTTGCCGGATTTCGAATCTGCGGTCACGCTGGATGCGTTCAAAACACCCAGTTGCCAAACAACAATATTGGAATTTGAAGACACGGCAGTTCCTTTGGATGAAGAGCAGGATTGGAAGGAGACGATCGCCAGAAAAGAACACAACGCGGCGATCTTGGTACGACTTGTCCGCATGATATTTCTCCGGATTTCTTCGATCCGAGATGACTTCTGGATGAGTTGGCTGTCAGTCATGGTGTTGAGCCGAAAAGGCATCGACGGCAGATTTGGCAACAATACCGTCTTGTTGGCGAGTGCCACCACTGACTCCGATGGCGCCGATGTATTGTCCGTCAACGACGAGCGGCAGTCCGCCTTCAATCGGAATCACGCCTGGCACGCCGAGTATGTCTGTCTTCCCTTGCGCTACCAGGTCTTCGTATGCCTTCGTTGGGCGCTTAAACGATATCGCCGTCTTCGCCTTCTGAATCGCCACCTCGATGCTGCCGATCTGCGTATTGTCCATCCGCTCCAGGTAGACCAGATTTCCCCCGTCATCGAGGATGGCAATGACCATCGTCCATTTGTTCTTGAGCGCCTCCGCCTCAGCGACAGATGCCAATTTCTTTGCAGCCTCGAGCGTGAGGCTCTTCTTCGTTGCCAGCTGCGCCTGATCAGAGAACGGAGGCAGAAGCACGAGTGACAAGAGAGACACGGCGACAAGGATGAAGGATCTTCTCATACGACCTCCTGGAGACAAGACGGACGGAACAGCGGACTCTGGAATCTAAACAGCAGGAACTTGAGAAACAAAAGAAAAGCCCGACGAAGTGAGACCCGGACCTGCAAACGAAGAGACTTGCGAATGAGCGTTGCACTCACTATCATTAGTACAGTCGCACCGTAAAGTTACGACTCCGCGCACTTTTTCCGACCTCCGAGATCTCATATAATCACAACATATATGTGGGAACTACCATGCGAAGACTGCCCTCCATCCTGCTGATCGTGATCTGTGCCTTCTTGATCACACCTTCAGTTTCGTATTCTCAGAAAACTCCTCTCTCAAAAGAGGGAAAAGCCTGCATCGAATGTCACAAGGAGCTTTCCCCGTCATTCGTCAAAGAGTGGCAACTCAGCAGTCATGCGGCAAAGGGGGTGGACTGCTATTCATGCCACAAGGCGGACAAGTCAGATCCTGATGCGATGGATCACAACGGCTTCACAATTGCCATCCTTGTCACGCCGAAAGACTGCGGCCGCTGCCATGCGAAGGAAGTCCAGGAAATGACGAACAGTCATCACGCCAAGGCGGGCGACATTTTGAATTCACTTGACAATTATCTTGGGGAGGTTCTCGGAGGGCCCGAGGCAGTGGCCGTCGGCTGCTTGCAGTGTCACGGCGCAAAAGTCAAGGTGCTCGCCGGCGGGAAGCTGGACATCAATTCGTGGCCCAATACCGGCATTGGACGGATCAACCCGGACGGATCGAAAGGTTCATGTTCTGCATGTCATACACGCCATCGATTTTCCAGGGCACAGGCGAGGGAACCTCAGACGTGCGGCAAATGTCACCTCGGACCGGATCATCCGCAGATCGAAGTGTATCAGGAATCGAAGCACGGTATACTGTACGAAGCCAACAAAGCAATGCTGAACATGGACAAGAATACGTGGATCGTTGGAAAAGACTATACGGCTGCCCCGACTTGCGCTACCTGTCACATGAGCGCGACTCCGAATCAATCTGTAACTCACGACGTCGGAACGAGAATCAGCTGGACGTTGCGGCCGGCGATATCAAAGAAACTTGAGAATGCCGACAAGCGGCGCGACGACATGAAAGAAGTCTGCTCCAGTTGCCACTCCTCCCCATTCGTCGATGGTTTCTACAATCAGTTCGATAACCTGGTGGTTTTCTACAATGACAAATTCGCGAAGCCTGCAATGGGCATCAGGCAAGAGTTAATGGATGCGGGAAAGCTGACTCCTGCGGATTTCGATGACAAATTGGATTGGATCTACTATGAGCTGTGGCATCACGAAGGTCGGCGGGCCAGGCATGGAGCGGCGATGTCAGGCCCCGACTACGCCTGGTGGCACGGAATTTACGAGGTGGCGAAGAAATTTTATAGCGAGTTCCTGCCGGAGGTCAAGCAGGTCGCCGGCCCCGAATTGTACCCCACGCTCGTCAAAAAGTATCTTGAGCCGGATGTCAGGCACGAATGGTACTTGAAGGGAATGAGCAAGGAACAGCTGGAGAAGATCCGGAAGTACTACGAGGAGCGGTACGGAAAATAGATACAGCTCTCTGGTCACACATTAGGCCCCAGTTACTCTGGGATCTTCTTGTCACGGGGTTTGATCACCCGCGTAACAGCTGCCGGGACTTCTTTGGCCTGCGTATACAGGAAGTCTAGCACAAACGTAACGAATCCCCGCAATTTGACTTGAGGCGAGGGGGGTTGAGGTCGAAGTGGATTGTATGGAAGACCGTAACGACCTACGTTAAACTTCATTTGGGTCTCGAGTGTTGGCGATACGTCAACCTGTGCGAGCTCTTTTGCTGAACGAATCAGATGGTTCGTGATCGCCGTATCGTAAGCCCGGCTCTCATAGATCACATGCTGACGCAAAAGCGCAACTCCGGGCTCGCCCGGCATTGTCAAGATCGAATCGAGCTCCCACGATCGCTTGCAGGGTCGGAAGACGACACTCCGCTCAATGCTGATGGAATCCGAAATCGTTCCGCTCGCTCTGGAGAGAGAGTCGGACGTTACGATCGAGCGTGGGTGCGTCAGGGTTGTCGTGTCTCCGGACGAACTGCCGTCTCCTCCGATTTGAATACCTGCCCCTTTCGTTGGCAATGAGAACTCCCGCTTCGCTTGTCTGGCTTTGTGTCGAGGCACGACGGAGAGCTTCCCGGGGACATCAGATGATTCCGCGTACTCGAACAGCGAAACGATGCTTGTCTCTGCCAATTCCTGCTGTTTCAAGTACAACGAGTACACGCACAGTATCGTCGTCAAGATCAGTGCAGAAACCAGTGCGAGTGTTTCCTCGCGAGTGAGCTTTGCGGGAATCTTCGTCAAAACAAAGCCGCCTCAGGTTTTCGAGTCCAATCGACCGTAGGTAGCGAACGCGTGCAAACAGTAGTTTGACGAAGGGATTACGGTCAGAGTTCCCCGTCGGTCTACACCCACCCGACAACAGAAACGCCCTCACAAGGAGGGCGCTTCATATGACTTCCATTTCTTGCTGGCGTCTATTTTAGATACACAACTTTCGAAGAGGCCCGTTGTTGATTCTCCCCATTCAATACGATGATGTATGACCCTGACGCAACGGTCCTGCCATGTTCGTCTGTCCCATCCCAGCGGACAACATTCTGTGTCGAAGATGTTTTTGCATCAAAAAGGGTTCTGATCCTCTGACCAAGCACATTGTAGACAAAAATCCCAGATTGTTTGTTTTCCGGCGCTTGGAACCTGATCAAGACGGAGCCGTTAAAAGGATTCGGGTAGCAATTCTGCAACACCCACCCAGTGGGCACCTGCACCACATCCGCTGAAATTGCACTCGCGACATCAGCCCGCGTGGAAAACTTCAGCCCCCACACGCGGTTGCCCAGATAGAGTGGATTTGTTTCGACCTCGCAGAGATTGAGGCTGAAATCATACGTACCGTATTTCTGCAGAGTCTTTACAAGAAGCCGGTTCAGACCTTTCTTGACCGAGATCTTCTTTGTTTCACTATAGTACATTGAAGAGCTGAAGGTCCTTGTCCCGTTGAATGTGTACGCCGGATTGCCGTTGACGTAGACCTTCATCGCTTCGTCTGAGCCCACCCACAATTCGACTTCCTGGTCTGCCGGTACTTTGAAGTAGGCAAACGCATAACTGACGATTTGATCTGATGAACCAGGCTTGTAATAGTCGTTCAGGTTAATTCTATCATTGATGAAGTAGAAGCTCTGGCTCCACCCTCCCTCACCTGGAACGGGGGAAACAGCTGCTTCGTTGGAGATGAATTCATTATTCATCGGATCACTGATGCTTCCGATTGAAAATGGACCCCTTAGCAGCCAATCTCTGTTGCTCTGACCATAGATAGCACCCGGTTGCTGATTCTTTTTGAAGCGCCTCATCGTCGATTCGAGCGAGCCCCCAACGATCGAGATGGAATCGGGATTATTTGTACCAATCCCCTGGCGCTCTGCGAGGGTCACGTGTTCGATGTCGTCAGGATTGAGACCCATCAATCTCGCGCAAACGTGGTCGACCGCGACAGGATCGACACCCGCTACGATAGTGTTCATTCTCACGAGATTGGTGACTTTGCTGTTGCTGACACCAACGGGAGACGGCGTCTTTTGGGTTTCCAGACATGCGACAGCGTCAACGACAGAGAATTTGATCCTGGCCAGGAGGCAGAGATCGACAATTTCCTTGTCCGTCCAGTTATAGGGCGCCTCAGCCAAATGGAGCAACTTGTGTTTGTAACCATCCTGTGCAACGCCACTCGTCTTCGGCATACCATAAACTGAACTCGCGGCAAGCCCGATTTGGTTCTTCAGTGCCACGGTCATCCCCGGATCGTGGATTTTCATGACCGGGACCGTGATGTACACATCAGCATTGACGACATCCTGGTGGATGTAGTACTTGCCCCCCTGAGGCTGTGCATTCCCTCCTCCGGGCACATCGACCAGAAGGAGTTCACTCAACGGGTTGGTATCCGAATTGCCGTTCAAGTTCGAAAGCCGAAAGTCAACACCCTCGGCCAGCATTTCGTTCTTGAGCAACTGATATCCCGGTACATCGAATAGCTGAACCCATGCGGCATTCTTCGTTCCGGAGGCCTTCTCGTATGAAGTGTACGGTCGCGGTGAACCATCACCCACAACGATGTGAATCTTCCCATGATCAACCTCGTCGACAATTTTGACGACAGCCCGGACAACACGAACATCCGTCACACCGCCGCTTCCGCTTGAGTCTTGTTGGACAATATTCGGCTTGATCAACACCTTGTCGCCGCTCTTGACAATTCCTCGAAGACCACCGCTGAGCACAATCGCTCGGCGCACCATTTGCTCGATGGTCGCTGCAGTTATTCCCGCGTCGGCAATGGGCGTTGGATTTGCCAGAGCGACATCATCCGATCGCACCAGCGCAACTTTCGTGGCCGTTGGAGCCCCCGCCGCTCGTTCGACCTGCGGGAAGAAGGACTGGTAGACACTACTCAGATGATTGTGGGCCTGCGACAGATCCCACCACATCCATAGTGAGAAGGCGAGAACGAAAAGAGAGTATTTTCTCCATCGAATGGCCAATGTGCGCATGCTTTATTCCTTTGTCACACGTATGAATACAGGACTCCGGCGATGTACGAGAAAACCAACGTCAGCACGAGGAAGAACACCAGCACTTTTGTGCCGAGCATCGTTTTGTAGGCGTACAGTGTCTCGAGTTTGGTCGCAGGGCCTGCGAGAAAAAATGCTAGCGTAGCACCTTTGCTCATTCCCATTTCCATCAATGTCTGCATGAAAGGAATGGCAGATCCGCCACAGGTGTAGAACGGCACTCCCATTCCAATGGCAACGAGAGTACTCACTTTCGCATTCCCCCCAAGAAGGCGGGCGATGACTTCGGGAGCGATGAGCGCCCGAACGGCAGCGCTCAGGAGGATCGCAAGCGAGAAGAACTTCAGCATATAGAGCGCGTTCCCAAGGATCTCCTTCGAGAGAGGCCGTGCGATAGGCGGTTGACCCTCTTCCGTCGGTGGATTGCGTTGAGAAGGGTACTGAAGAACCTTGATACTGATGAAGCCTCCGACGATCGCAAACACGAAAGCCGCAAGGGTCCTGACAACCGCCATCTCCATCCCCAACTGTGTCGCCGTGAGGAAGAACACTGTAGGATTCATCAAAGGAGAGGCAATGATGAAAGCGACAATGGCGCTGAATGGTACCCCGACGGTCAGAAACGATAAACCGATAGGAATGGCGGCATATGTCGGCAACGGAGAAACGAGGCCGACGAGGGCTGCCAGGAATATTGTTTCGTATTGGCTTTGCAGTGAGAAATTGAATTTCCTTCCGCGAAAGTACCGGGTCACAGCAATGTTCAAGGCGATACTCAGAAGGAGATACGGGAGGACTTTCAGGAACAATTCGACGAAATACACGACAATCCTGAGTGTGTACGTTCCTTCAAACCAGCCGTGTATTTGATGGTAGATTTCGATGGTCCGGTGCCTGAAGTGTCAGGGAAGATATTCGGTACTTCTTGGCTGAAAAGCCAGAAGAACTTGAACAGACCGAGGCAGTCAGCGAGGCCCGTTGTCATCCTTCCGGAGTTCCCGCGTTCAGAAGACTCCAGGAATCAGCCGCTTCGTCGACTTACAGTAGCGCGTGTATTCGTCGCCGAACGCGTCAACGAGTGCTTCTTCTTCAACGCGAATCCTGTAGAGGAATGCTGCACAGATCGGAGGAAAGATCACTACGATGCTGATGACATTCGCGAAGCAGAGTCCCAGTCCAAGAAAAGAGAGTATGCTGCCCGCGTATGCCGGATGACGAACAAAGCGATAGATCCCTTCGCTGACGATCCGATGATCTTTCATGATCGCCACATCTACGGTAAATTGGTGCCTCAATGAGAAAATGGCGATCCAACGTATGAGCAATCCGCAAATGATCACAACGATGCCAACAATCGGGAACACCGGGGATCCACCCCCGAAGTATCCAACGCGTTGAAAACTCAGCACCACCCCAATGTTCACGGAGATGAAAATGGTCATCCAGAGGATTCTCAATGACGATTTGTCGAATCGTGCATCCGTCGAAAGAGAGCGTTTAACGCGGGAGAGAACAATTTCCGATCCTAGCCAAATGGCAGAGACCGCTATGATGATGATGCCAAGATCCATAGTTTTGTTTTCCTTTCCTCTGCCAAGAAATTTCCGCGGACGTTTGGCTGGACGGGCCTTCGGTCCAGAGTTTGTCGGACATCAGGGTTTCCACGGCTCAAAGCTCCGTGCTGGGTGCATCTTTTCTGGAGCCTCCGAGTCTCGCCCGAATCTGAACTCCTGCAGCACAAGCACCATGAGCACGACGATAAGAAGATTCCAGATTCCACCTGCAATCCAGCCCGTGCAAGACCACCCGTTCGTTCCTCGTTCGTTGATCATAGCACGCGCTACTTCATCTCACGGATGTTTCAGAACCTTGCCTGTCTCCAAGTAATGATTCATGGCTTCTTCCCAATCTTTGAGGTCCCTCTCAAACATCTTCTTGATTGCATGTCTATTGATTTCGTTACCAAGCTCGGTCAGACCTGTGTAAGTATACCTGACTGTGGCGTTCGTGTGATCCTTCGACGAGGCAGCGCATTCGATGTCAATGACCCAATATCGGTTTGCCGTCGACACGATGTATTCTATAAGATGATTCTCGACCTTGCACCTGGATACAATCCAGGCATAGTTGCTTTCACCATGGTCGTGTCCTTGTGTCGTGAACACCATTCCCTCTTCGATTTGTTCCGATTTCGGAAAGAGTATGGAAGGATTCCATCCATCTGCCCATTTCTTTTCCTCAATCGCGCCAAAGAGCGGAAAGACTTTTTCCACAGCTCCATTCAATATGATAGTTGCAGTTCGGGAGAGTCGTTCAGCTTTAAATGATTTATCGACCATTGCGTTCTTCCTTCGACATCAAAACGCCAGTGCGAGCGAAATACATGGACCACTTACGCTATCGCGGTTCCTGCAAATCGACTGCTCTTCATGAGAGGCAAGACGCAATGGTCACCCACTGAAATATCATCCAGCGCTTTCAACGCTGACAACGCGCCCAAAACAAATTGGACCTGCTTATCCTAACTTCATCGTCTTGATTGCCACCAATCATCCCACTGCGACGGTGCGGCAAAGTCATGGCCAGTTTCTCTTCTCAAAGCGTTCATTGCACTGGCCACTTCGTTCGGTGTACCGAGCCACAAGATTTGGAGAAGCATGTACGCGCGCCGTTCAGATTTCCTCTCCTTCCAGGTGCGTGCCCAGGCTGCTGTGATCGTATCGACGGATTTGTACTCCGTCGTAACCCGGCTGACTGTATCCGAGGCAGAAGATCCACCACCGGGAAGATTGTCGAGCATGGTGGTCAATGTGTTGTAGTAATCCGACGATGGGGTAAACGTAGTCATAACGCTGTCGATCTCCAGCACGTCCTTCACAGCGTCAAAACCTGAGATCAACCGACGTATGTCTGAAAACGTCTGCGGGGCCATGATTGCCCTTCTGGTTGCAGCGTCTACCGCGGCTTGCAGCGAAGCGATCTGATGGTTGCGAATGGGGTCGAGGGCCAGGGATGAGCGTCGAAGCGATTCCAATGCATGAGACAACATCTTGCGTGAGAGGTCAATCTCCAGCGTATCGGGGCTGGCACTATATTTTTCCGCAAGATCGACCAATGCTCGAAACGTATTCTGACTCTTGACCAGAAAGAACGGAAAAAGATATGGCGGGTTCAGAGGTTTCCTGACAAGGAAGTCAGCCGTTGCTTTATCATGTCTGTATTCCTCGATCTGCGGACCGGAAACTGGATTGCGCCGCAATCGGGATGTCTGAAAAACCGAGACATTTGATCGCCCGAGTAAGGAATCCAAATCACGCGCCAAAAAATAGCCATCGTTGGAGTCGCGCCACATATGGGTCCCCCTGGTGAACACCAACACCTTATGGTTCGGGTGCTGAGCCAGGTATCGCATCAGGCGTGACGAAGTCTCTCGATCCCTGACGGCAGCATCCCATTGCGATTTCATCGCGTAGAGATGTTGGCGAGGCTTGCTACGAACATCCTGGTAGCCATACGGCGGGTCGGACTCTGGTCCTAAGATCTCAAGCGAAAGTGTGAGGCTTGGATTCAGACGAATGAGAGAATCGATCGTGGTCTTGATAACTCGAAGTCGATCACAGAATTGCAGATAGTCGACGCTAAGCTGCTTCGTGAGGTATGCGTCTGATCCGAATTTCGCTTGCTCATCGATCAGGAAACGCATCAATGGATATCGGTCACCCGTCTTCAGGAAATCATTGAGGATCATTTCACCCTGCTGGCCCAGTTCCAAGGCCAGGGCAAGCTTGTGAGGCAATGATGTGTCAGACGGGTTCTGTTGAAGTCGATTGAGCCAGTACTCGAGAAGGGAGGTTACGCAACGAGAGTTGGTGATGTGCCCGGGATACGAATCGCCAAACATGACTACGCGACTCTTGCTCAGTTCCCTTACCAATAGAGTATTGAGTGAATCCAGATGATGGTATGCCTGAGGCTTCGGCCGTCGCGGGTCATCCGGCGCGCACTGAATGAGAAGGAAGGCAAGCATCAGAGAAACCAATTGCCTAAGCGGTGTGCAATTCATGATCACTCCCAAATTGAGCGAGTGGATGCGCCCAGCATTGCTCTGTGACAACTTTGACTTGGCACTAGCCTCCCCATCCTGGCCCACGAACGTTTTCCCGCCATCGTTCTGGTAGGGTCGGTTTGGCGTTTGTTATGCAGTCGTTGTCTTGCGAACTCAATGCTCCGAAGTATCAAAGCCTCACTTGCCTGTTCTGACGTACTCGATTGCTCTTTCCAGCACCTCATCCCTTGCTTCCTTGACACCCTTGATGGTGGGTTTCACCAAGATTGTCGGCTTGATTCCGACTCCATGGTGTCGCGAGCCATCGTAATTGGTTGCCCGAAGAGCAGTCCAAACAAAGTCATAACCGCTCGGAAGCGTGAGCCAGTGGATATTGCCGTTTGTGCCTGCGGTCGGCTCGCCGATGATCTTGCCGAGCTTGTAGTGCTCAACTATCGATAGGTGGTGTTCGGCTTGGCTTACGGCGCGGCCTCCCGTCAAGAAGACGATTGTCCCAGCGAATCTCGGCGCCTCGGGAGCGATGAGAGTTTTTTCCGTGGGGACAAATACCATGTCGGTCCGGTCAGGGCGCGTCACCAAAGGGTAGAAGTACGGCATAGGGCTCACAGATGAATCAATCAAGTGAGGAAGAAAACTGCCCCCAATATTGTTGGGATATCCGCGTAGGTCGAAGATTACTGCTCGCGCTTTTGAGAGCTGAATCAAAGCAGATTTGAAATCTTCACGGGTTATCCATTCCAAGTCAACGTAGTACAGGCCCTTTTCGATCTCTCGCGGTCTTGCAGCAGGATCATGCCAACGATTTGTATCTTTGGAAACAGTCGATTGAGCGAAATGGATCACTCGTGCACGAGCACTGCCCGTTTGAACCCGAAGAGACATCGTTCGATTGCCCTCGACGAAAGGAAAAGCGAACGACGACCACCATCGTTTCCATTGACTCGTCGCACCCGGGATGAACTGTTCTTGTTCGGCGAGAAACCGGCTCGACGGCACTCCGTTAACCTCTGTGATTATGTCGCCCATGGTAATGAGAGATTTGTTGTTCGGAGATAATGACTTGACTACTAGTTGATTCTCTGCCCATGTTACGTTAAATGGGAGTTTCCAATCTATGTATTTGCCTTTGAACCGTCGATAATAAGAGGCAAAACCGTGGCTGTCCCGCAACCTTGCTTGCATTCGACGAAGCGTTTTCTGAAATGAGACTTCATCGGAATCGAGGGCCGCGCGAACCAGAGTCTGGCGAAGCTCCGTGATCCAATCGATCTTAACGTCATCGAAATACGGGTAGAAATGCTGAATGACGTTCCATGCGATTGCAACGTCGGCCAGCCTTGTGTGACGATCGAATGCAGAGGGCGCGAAAGAGTTAGACAAGAGCGGCCTTGACGACCGATCAAAATGAGGCAAGGTTCCGAGAGAGTCCGTGTAGAGAGAAAGCGGAATCAGACACGAGATGCGAGGCCCCAGGTCAGCGATGAAAGGTTTTGCCGGCGATGGAAAAGCGGCTTGCTCAGGGAATGATTCCCTCTCCGACCTCACGCTTCTATAGTGATACGGGTCAGAATAGTCAGGGCCTGAGTGGACCCAAGCAAGAAGTTTGGTCGAAGTTCCGTTTTTCGGAGGAAGAAGTTCAATCGGCAGTTTCGGCACGACGCCCTTGACAAAGACACGAACAGTTGGCGCGATCAGACGAAGGGTGCCTTGAAGAAGACGGGCGAGCTCTTTGGGACCGCTGGCTTTTTCAATGGATTTCATGCCTGCAATTGCGAATGCATTCCAACTATTCTTGGCAGCTTCATCGCTCGGATGGAAATATCGGACGTAACCAAGGAGTCTTGAAAAAGCGATGATGTTGTCCAGCTCTTGCGTGCTTAATCGTTTGGGTGGATCACCAGCTATCGATAGGCTGTCGGGAATTCCGCGAGAAGACGACAAGTCACAATAACATGTGGCCGCGTCAGTGATCCGTGGAGTGGGTGCAAGAATCAAGAGCACGGCGAGCGCACACAGGATATTAGCAGGTACCAAACGAAGGGAACGGGTTTTGACAAAGATCCGGTTCATTGCTATGTCTTTACGTTACATGCAATAATGTTACCAAGTGGAAATGAGCAATAAAAGCAGACTCGCTTACGGAGCAAACAGATGACGCATAACGTCTAGGCAAACCGCCTGCCCGCCGAAACGTTAGTGTAGGCGGGTCTACCCGCCGTGCTACTGCGTCTTTTGTTCCGCTCTTCGAATCTCCCGCTTTTTGGAGGCGGGACCTTTTGGCGGGCAGTGCCGTTGTCCGATACGCTGGTGAGATTCGGCCGTATGGTCCATCAAGACGAAGGTTTTCGCTTCTTAAGCTGTTGCATTGCAGTCTTGATCATTCGCCCAAACTGCCTGTCTTTCTTGCGTCTTTGCACGTAGGACATTTGGTGGAATTCGGATTCCTTCATCAGTTTCAAGTAGCTCTGGTACCTGGCCTCATTCAGAGCGCCGCTTTGAACTGCGTCCAGGATTGCGCAACCGACTTCGACGGAATGTGTGCAATCGTGAAATCGACAACGCTTCGAAAGTTCATGAATATCAGAGAAGCTCTCGTCAACACTGGCACTTACGGCCATCATTCCCAGTTCCCTTATGCCCGGAGTATCGACTAGGAGTGCTCCGCTGTCTAGGACTGTCATTTGACGGCGTGCCGTTGTATGCCTTCCCCTGCTGTCCTTTTCACGAACAGGATTTGTTTCGAATGCCTCGCAACCGAGAAGATGGTTCAGAAGTGTAGTCTTGCCCACACCCGAGGATCCAAGCAAGCAATATGTCTTCCCTTTTTGCAGTGCTTGCCTGACTATCTCGAGTCCCATTTCAGTTTTATTGCTAAATGCGATGATCCTTGCGTTGATTCGCGCATCTCGAATGTCTGAAATCCGTTTCTCCAATTCCTCTGCGCTGACAAGATCGCTCTTGCTGAGCAAGATGACAGGCTCGACATGGCCCTCATTGACCATCACGAGATATCGCTCCATACGGCGAAGGTTGAAATTGAGATCGCACGATTGCATGATGAAGGCGACATCGATATTCGAAGCGATCATCTGGTATTCAACTTTGTTGCCGGCGGATTTGCGCCGCAAGAAAGTCCTTCTTGCGAAGAGCTCATGGATGATTGCGAGTGTGCCATCATTGTGGTACTGAACGAATACCCAGTCCCCAACGCAGGGGAGCTCTTGGCTCGAGTCGGCAGAAAAGATGAGCTTGCCTGTAGGCTCCGCTTGAACTTCATTGTGCTCGTTCCGAACGAGATATCGGTCTCTGTCGACTCTGGTTACGCGCGCGATAGCGAAGTCTGGTGACTGTAGCCCCCCACGTTTCTCTTCAAACCAACTGTCAAATCCGAGATCTGCTAATTCCATTTGATATCCTCAGTATTGCAAGCGACCAAGGCCGCCGCCCATAGCACCTAACCCGTGCAATAACGCACGCATGCGTTCTTGCACTTTTTGCGCAGAGTAGTTCTCCGAACTCAAGTCAGATGTCCCTCTATGCCAACCGCGCAAACCGCCTGTTGGAGTCGGGGAAATCCACTCCGAGCGCGAACCACGTGAACAGACCAAATCCAAACCCAGCGGCCAGCGAGTCCCAAGAAAATTGTGGCGCATAGGGCACCCCTGTCGCGGGAAGTGCGGTCAGCACTGCCCCGGCGACAACGCTGAGGATCGCAATCCATTGATACAAGCGAAGTCCGCCGAAGACCGGCGTTTGCGGTTCACCACGATATGCTTCCTCCACAAACCTCCCCAACCCGGTGAGTATCAAATACATGCCTGCGATGAAAGCAAACGAGGCATGCACGAACCACAATCTCGTCACCACGAACGCGATGACGACGTTCCAGAGAATTGAGTAGACTGGTGTCGGATGAATCGGTAGGCCGCTAAGGTTGGCGAGTCTGCATACACGGGAGCGTGGATGTGTGTAGCGAATTCCGATCTCCGGACTGGCTTCGTGGCCATGACAGCAGCCCTGTATGAGACATCGCATTCTGCCAAACGATTGGATCCACGGTCCCGCGACGCAGAACGAAGCAAGAAGCAGCCAGACATTGGTGCCGAGCAGACTGGCAAAGAATGCGCCGACGATCACGCCGACAACACCGCCGTAGTACCCATACGGACGGAGAAGCTTCGGCGAACCTTCGATAAACTGAGCCCACAAGGCAGAGATGATAAGGCTTGAGAACGCTACGATGAGAACCGATGCAACGTGCGCCGGTCCGGTCAGCCATCCCACGATACTCACTCCGATAAACGTCCCGATGCCGGCAAAGATACCGTGATTGATGATCCGCACCGGACCGAATCTCCATTCCTTCCACGAGTTTGAGAACTTCTCAGAAGAGGAGCGGATGAACTCCCACACACTCTTCGCACGCGTAGCAAGGAAATATACTACGACTGCTCCCACCACATCAGCGATCGCATGCATGCCGGTGGTAACGCAGCTTGCCGAAACCAATATTGCCCACATCCACCATAAGTGTCTCAGCGAAGGAACCCGCTCTGCGTAGACCCGGGCAGCTAGAAGTGTCCACAGAACGTGAAAGGACGGAAATGCAGCGGCTGCCGTATCCTTTGACCGTTCAAACATCAGAAGGTTCCCGAAAAACCCCTCCAGCACAAACGGACGCGGCGTTGCCACGATCGGGATCGCAAGAAAGATAAGCAGTGTGATGACTGTTCCAGTCAATCCCGCGATTGAAAACTCACGAAGAGCGCGCCGTGAACCGGCAACAAGTGGCACTGCGACTACGAATACATACGCACTCGCGTAAACTGCCTCTGTCCACTCCCAGACAGGCAGGCTCTTCTCGAACGGCAGGAACACACTCACGCCATCCTTCGGAACACCGAGCACCTTCACTGCCTCATAGAGGATCAACCAGGGGAAAAGGACGAGGAAGCACACAGACAGCCGGTCCCATATTCCTGGAGCGCCACTTTCATTTGATGGGATACGGATTAATGGCTTTGGAAAGGCTGACCCGAATCGTCGAGCCAGATTATGCTTCTCGAAGCCCTGCACCAGAGCAACGCATCCGAGGATCACCACGGGCGACACGAGCCATAGTCCACTGGCCGATTCTGCCGCTATCGAGGCACCAATGCAGAGTATTGAAAAGCCTACGTAGATCGGATGCGCAACATATCGGTAGATCCCCTTCGCGACGAAGTTCTTCGGAGGAAATGGACTCATCGGGAGGCCGTCTCCGTAAACTCTCAGAGCAATGACACCGCCCGCCATCATGATCGCGCCGATTAGCGCAGCCATCAATCCGACCTCAGGAGAACCGATGATGGGAAGCGGAACATTTTGATCGCCGAAAGCAGCCCATGCGATGAGAAATGCGGGCAAGACGACAACAAACAGAAACCCATACAGCACTTTGCCGAAACGCTCCGAGATGATCCTCATAGAGGCGCTCCGCTATTGTCGGGTGGATCCGAGTGAGGCCATCGAACGACCTCATGGATTGTCCACCCCGAACTGAGAATGGAATCTGCTTTCCTTAGGAAGCCCCGGCTCCTCCACTTGCACTCTTCAGTGTTCAGCATTCTTGCCGGGAGGAGCGTGTTGATCCCGGGAATGACTGAGAGAGCTGTGGACGCGAGAGTTCCTTCGCGCAGAACCTTCGTTTCTTCGAAAAAGAGGTTGAGGTGATTCTCCCCCAGGACGATTTCACGATCTGTCACCTGCGCACCCTCACACAGAGCCCCGTTGTGGTAGACGATCGTCTCAGGACTTGGCCCTTTGAAATCCATCCAGATGATCGAGTCCGTTTCAGAAAGAAATCTCCCCCACCTGAGCTCATCCAGAGGGAGTTTCCATGGCTGGGCAGGAAGATTCAGAAAGTCGACGTATCCATACCCTCTAAACGTGCCAATGTCCCCCACGGAAATCTCCGCCACGGCGTGCGGTTGCAGGCATGACCAGTTCAACGGGCTATCGGACGATCCGAAGAACGTGCGACCGATCGGTTGTTGCCGAGATTTCCATTCCCCTTTGAGCTTCAGAGACGGACAGTCCCATCGCACTGAGCCCCCAGTGATGTCCGGATGCCTTCCTCCATGAAGAGTTGACTTGGTAAGAATCTCGTCTGTCGAGCGTCTGATGAGGATGCCGGAGTATTCGAGGGATAGTGCTTTCCAGCGAAGCGACGCGGAGTAGCCGACAAATGCCTCTCCTTCATCGGTGACGCAGTCGAGATACCATTTGGCAAGTGAGAAATGGGAGGATGGAGCCATGCGTTATGCTCAGTGCTGAGAGGAAGAGACGGCGCTTGAATCGACTCCTGAAGCTACTGAAGTTGTAGCTAGGAGGCAAGGGAGCCAAAATGCAGGCCGTGCCCGATTCTACACTAAGTCGTTCGCGGGAATGGCTGAATTCCACCTGCTGAAACTAGCGGACGCACTACCTCGAGATGAGTGTGAACAATGACTCCCGACGCGGGAAAGCGAGGGTCGACTCCGCAAAGAGTAGTTCCTCTTTGTTTAGCCGCCGAATGGCCTGGGCCAAGCCATTGGACACATGGTTCTGGGCTTCTCCGACGGGCACCTCTGCGAACCCCGCCAAGCGGCAGAAGTCCAGGCTCTCGCCATCCGAAGCGAATCGGATGTGTGCGATCGATAGGTGTTCACTGCCAATCTCAATTGGCAGAAGGGCGAGAGAGAAACGGGGAATATTCTGAAACAGGGAGTCCCACTCAGCGAATCCATTTTGAACACCGAGTCGCCCGCAGGCGATGATGAGGTCGCTGCGATACGCTGCCAGCTCGGGGCTATCAAAAACTCCGGGGACATTGATGCGCAACGGCTTCATCTTCGATTGGACAGCCCGGAAGATGTCGATGCTCACTCGCCGAGCGACGGCAGAACCGCTTTCGTTGACGATGCTCACGTAGCAGTTGCCGACAACCGCCTGGACCTGGTACTTCGAAAGACAAGTGTTGGGTGTCAGAGAATCCACTGGCACACACTTGAAACGCTGGACGGAGAAAATGCCATACGCTTCGTTGGCTCCAGCCATCTGATAGATCTCGACAACGATTGTTTCGTTCGATGACCGGACCTCCTGCCTGCCGAGTTTTCTGAATCCGTACTCCAGGTATAGCTCAGCCCCGCCGTCGATATATCCGAACAGAGCCTGCCCCGTGTAATAGTCCGTCGAGAGAATCGTTCCGCCGGAGAGATCTCCCTGATGGAGTACCGGTACTTCTTGAGCAACGGAGGCATTTCCTAATGCGCAGAGAAGCACACAGAGTATCGAGGAGCGCACACGCATCGCACTTAAGAGAGTTTGAGCTTCTGAAGAGTGATCTTCTCGAGGTCGCTGATCCCGAGGCCGAGGTCTCGTGCGAGTTCCAGGAACTTCTTACCGATCGGCGCTTCGGCCTTCTGAACTTTTTCTTCGAGCCTCTTCTTCAACACGATTTCGTATCCGATCCGATCGACGGCAACGGGATCCGTTCCAATGAGGACCGTCTTGTACTCAGTGAAGAACTTCGGATCTGCACCGGGGCCTCCGTTGTAGCATCCCTTGATCCCATCAGCGATGTTGAGTACGACTTTGTCGCGAATGGGCGCGAACGCCGGCACTTCTGCACAAGTCTCCGCCCACAGTTGCTGATGGAGTCTTCCCGTGTTCGAGATACAGCCGAATGCAAGGTTTTTGAGGCACAACGTAACAGTCGGACCCGCGTTCTTCAGGATTGGGATGTTGACGATCTTCGTGACGTCCTTTGTACAGATCTTTCCGAAATAGGAGTACTTCCCTTCATTGATCATGTACGGCATTGTTTCGGCATCGTATTTCTGCTCGACATCGGCCCAGTAATACCACGAATCGTCGATCATCTGTTTCCCATAGAGCACCCCTTGGGCGTCATAGTAGGATCCCTTTTCGTCTTTTCGCTCCGTCCCAACGACTTTGATGCCGGGGAAATTCTCGGAGGTGAAGCCTACGTCGTGGAGCTCAAATTCCCTCCGGTCCCAGATCACAATATTCTTCTTCGGCACTCCGGCTTCTTCAAGCTGCCTGATGATTGCGTGTGTAATCTCCAGGCTCGTGGAAAGGGTTTTGCCGGCGACTGGATTTACTTTCAGTCCGATGATGTCGTCAGGCATGACGAAGTTCTTCCATGCTGACGCGGCAGTCGAGGCTCCCGTAAGTTCCATCAAGCTCTTTCGCACCATATTGTCGACCACTGCCAGGTCAACCTTGTCGTTCGCAATCGAGCCTTCGTGATATGTCTGCACAACTGCGCCGGGCATTTTCCCCGGCATCGAGGCAGCATTGCGAGGGACTTTCAATGCATCTTTGATGTTGGTCTCAGGCTTTGGGGGCGGCTTCTTGTCCTGCACCAGAATGTTTCCCGGAGCGACTGCCGGAATCGCTGCAGCGATTCCTCCCACAGCCACCATTTTCACAAATTCGCGCCTGTCAATCTGCTTTGGTTTCTCGGGTGGATGCATGACAACCTCCATTGCACGGTGCGTGCTGATCCGGGGGGGGACTTACAGTCGTCAGGAAAACCGGATCAACATCTGAAAGAATACGGAAAATCGCCTGATCCATTGAGGCTTCACAAAACTACGGAAGTTAGTGGTCGGAGGCAAGAAGGCCGAACTGAGTCTCGGTCGGGGTTCTGGATTTCCACTTTCCAGGGAATAACTTGCTAAGACTCCAACAAAAGCCGTCAGTCACCCCTTCGCAAGAAGGGGTCCAGAACTGAGCATCAGGCCCGGTACTGGATTCCAGCCACTGAGACAACGATCGGAGAGATGTGAAAAGGATCTAGCGGATATCGCTGGAGAGCTTGAACCGAACGATGCGGTTGTTACCTCGATCGGCTACGAAGAGGGTTTTGTCGAAAAACGCGATTCCAGAGGGCTGGCGAAATTGCATATCGCCAGAGCCCGTGCCACCGAAAGAATATCGCTCGATTCCCCTCGTAGAAAACCTGTAGAGGCTGTCCTTCGCGGCATCGACAACATAGAGGTTGCCAGCGGGATCCAACGTCACTCCAGCCGGTTGTGTGAAATGATTGAGGCGGAGGAAATCGATGGTGCCATCGACACTTGGATAAAACTTCGAGACATAGTTTGTCGTCTGGCCCTCGACCACGAGCTGAATCCATTGCACTTTATACAGTGCGTGGTCGCCGGTCTGACAGAACACATACTCAACGCTCTTACTCGGCGACGGCAAGGTCGCGATTGCTGACATGGTGCTCAGTGACAACAAACCAGTACCGTCAGGTGAGAAGATGCTGGTGACGGGGGAAAGCAATTCGTCGTCCTTCGAAAACAGGAGGACGGCCAGATCCCGATCAATACGCGTCAGCTCGTTTTTCGGGCCGTTGCGGCAGACGTAGTACTGATTGTTGTACATCGATGCGACTCCGGCATAGCGACGTGTTGAATCGCTCGGCTCGAAGAATACGCGGCGTGGTTTAATTCGGCTGATATCATGATTCGTCGCAACGAGGTCAAGGCGGTACACTGCACCGAATGTCGTCGGCGCTTGCTTGCCGGGAAGAAGCGTATCGAATTGTGCGCACACAATCAGTTGGAGTCTCTTATCTTGGGTGAGAGCCACAGGGTGTTTGATCTTCTGAGAGTAGCCGATCACCCGACCGATCAGGTCGAGCATGACTATTCTGTCGTTATCCGTGTCAGCAACGTAGATAAATGGTTCATTGCCAACGATAACGGCTTGTGGGTGATTGAAGCCTGTCCACACCGGGTTCTGGACAACGTAGACGGTGTCGCCGATCCTCGTGTTCACATTCCCCTGAGGAAGCGAATCGACGGGGAAATGCGTTTCCTGGCACCCAATGAGGTACGCGACGATAGCGAGAACAATATATGGGAGAGAACGCTTCATAACTGCCCGACCACCGAAATTCTATGTACGCCGCCGAGATTCTTGAAAGGAGCATACCCGTAATCGACATGCAGCGTAAATCCGCTGATGGAAGCCGCGACGCCAACGCCAAGCGAGAAACTCTCCTCATCCACGTTGAACTTGTATCCCCCTCGCACAAAGAATGTGTTGGACCATCGATACTCAGCGCCAACGCTCAAATTCTCAGAGTTGTCATTCGGATGGTTTAACTGAAATGACGTCGTCAGAGAGTTTGTGGCATCCTGCAAGGGCTCAAACGCAAAACCGAATTTGAAAATCGTCGGTGGGGAAAATTGCTGGAACTGACTCGTCGACTGACCAACAACCGACTGCACCGATCCCGTCGGTGAGACCTGGTTGCCGAAATTTGACATCACGGCAGAAAACCTCAGGGAGCCAAGACCCGTCCAATAGTACGTGCCAAAATCCAAAAGTGTGCCCCGCATCTTCAGGACATCCAGCGTCTCTTCGAAGAAACGCACGGTTGCGCCGAAGCTGAATTGGGACGTCAGTTTTCTGCTATAGGTGAGCCCAACAGCGATGTCGCCAAATCGAAAATACGTTCCATTCCCCAAAGGCTGAACTTCCGTTGTCACCGGCATGTCGTCCGTGTGGAGCGATGTGATCGAAAGGCCGACAGCGTCATCCATGGTCGGGTGGTAGACTGCTCCGAAGAACTCATGTTGGACGTCGACCAGCCAGGCGGTGTGGGAGAAGATCACCTGGTTGGATTCGAATTGCGAAATCCCAGCAGGATTCCAATACAGCGCCGAAGCGTCATTGGCAACAGCGACAAAACTCTCACCCATTCCTCCTGAGCGTGCGCCGACACCGATCTTCAGGAACTGCGCACTCGCAGTGCCGGCACGCTGCGCTCCCAAAATGGGCATCAGCTGAGCATTCAGCACTTGCTGAACTGCCAGCATAAGGAGAGCCAACAATATCAAGTGACGCAGTCGGTACACGATTAAAACCTCATTGCTAATCCAACTTGAACGTTTCTGCCTGTCAGATACCGCGCCGGATTGAGTGGAAACGGTGTGACCGGGGCCTGCAACTGGGGATAGAGTGGATCGTTCCAGCTGCTCGGTGTCGGGTCGCCGAATTCATACGCTCTTCCCGTTACCGGATTGATGATTGCCGAATTCTTGATGTCGATGAGATTCTTGATTTGCATCGACAGGGTGAACTCCAGACCCGAGAGATGGATGTACTTCTCAATGTTCATATCGACCCAGAACCACGGATGACCAAGACTCCCCGAGAGATTTGTGATATCCGAAATATAGTTGGGACGACCATTCTGAAGCGTCCCATCCAATATCGATGGCGTATAGCGTTTTCCCGATTCGTAGAAACCCCGCACATAGACCATGTAGTCATCGAGGATGCCCGGGGCGAAGCCAAACAACGGTTCGTCTTTCTGGACAATGAACGTGGCGTTCAGGCTGAACTGCAAGGGTCGATCCCACACGACGTAAGTTTCCTTGATCGTTTCATCTTGTATTCCCCGCGCCACCAGCACGGCCTGGTCGGGCGTTGAACTCTTGCCGGTCGTGATCGAATACGATCCGGAGACACTTCCCCGGAACCATTTCCCGATTCTTTTCCGAAACTCCGCTTCGATGCCGCGTGAACGGGCATAATCCTGGTTGACATAGGTGATGAAGTTTGACGTCGAGATCCTCGATGTAGTGATCTTCGCCTGCACCGTCGAGACATAGTCGAAGATGTCTTTGTTGTACGCCGTCACCGTCAAAACATCGTCGTTTGAGAATTGCGTCTGCAGTCCGAGCTCGTAGGCCACCGTTGTTTCAGGATTCAGATTGGGGTTGCCAAATTTCTGGAACGTGGATTGTGCTGAACTGGGACTCAGCTTCGCGTAGACAAACTGCGGCTTTGGAAGCTTCGAAAAGTGTCCGTAGGAAAAGAATAACATCTGATTGTCCGAAACCGGGTGAGAGATGCCAATGCGCGGGCTGATCCTCCCCTTCCAGCGACGGCCGAACAGCATGTGCGTCTGATCGTGATAGTCCTGCCTGATCTGATCCGGAATTGTGACGACGTCCGGATTGTTCACTGCATCGTCGACGTACTCTCCCGGGAACCAGTAGTCGAAACGCAGTCCGGCATTCAGGATCATTCCGCTGAAGTTTACGTTGTCCTGGATGTACATTGCTCCGAACGCAGGATAGACCTTATAGATGTCGTTGTTCAGGCCGAGCGTTCCGATCCACGGCTCATAGATGTCCACATTCTGCATCTCCTGCAACGTGAGGTCGAAACCGGCCTTGAGCTTATTCTTCTCCGAGAAATGATTGGTGACATCCAGCTTCAGTGTGTTTTCGATGACGTAATGGTCATGCCACGTGAATCCGTTGCCATAGTCGTAGAAACCGTCACCAGGAATCACACTAACTGTGTCATGTCCGGTATTGTAATAGACGATGGGGAATGTGACGATGTCTTTCGGGTCGTGATACTGTGTGTAGTCCAAACCGTTCGCGTCGGCGCGCAGGTTGGTATAGAAGTGCGAGAGCTTCAACTCATAGAACATTGAATTCGAAAGCGTGTGAGTCAGGGAGAGAACGTGCAATTGATTGTTGTGGGTGTAGGTGTTGGCTCCGTCGAGGATATTCTGGAATTCGTATTGGTATCCCGGACTCGGTTCGACGTATTCAAGATTAGTCTGCAGCGACTGGGAATTCTGATTGATTGCCACCGAGCGATTGTAGGAATAGGAAATCCGCACCAGGGCTGATGGACGCCAAGTGAGCTTTGCGAGCAAGAACCAGTTGTTCTCTTCCCGCGGGGCGAAGCGCGAGCCATAAAACGTCGATGAAACGAGTTGCGATGCCTTCTTCCCCATGAATCCGTCTGTGAGCCCAACGTAAAGGTTGCTGAAGAACGTGATCGTTCCCGGCACCTGTATTCCGGCAAGCGGCAACAGACTTCCTGTGATTGGCTCCGGTCCGCTGATGGTGGCTTCATAGACGTCAGTATTGAAGCTGCGGGAAATCCGATCGCCCAACCCCAGCTGATCCTTCTTGATCGAGAGAGATCCCTGGTATTTTTGAGACCCATCTTTCAAGGTCACATTGACAACACCGGACGTCGCCTGTCCGTACTCGGCATTGAAGCCGCCGGTGATGACTTCAATTTCCTGCACAGCATCCGCGCTGATCTGAAGTCCAAAGCCCGTTCCGGAAAGCGGGTCCTGTATGGAAATGCCATCGAGCAGGTACGCATTTTCATTTGCACGGCCGCCGCGGATATGCACTTCGTTGTCAGTCTGAGTGACACCCACCTGTTGCGTAACTACTTCCCGCACGTCGGCCACGGCCGCAGACTGAATATCATCAGAGGTCACAGCTCTGCGGCTCGCCGTTTCTTCCAGATTGAAGAGAGGCCGCGTTCCGACGATCACTACCTCCTGACCAATGGTTAATGTAGTCTCCGTGAGATCCTGGTCGATTGTTGTCTCTTTCCCCGATTCCACGCGTACTGCCGTACGCTGCACCAGGGTGTACCCGATCAGACTGAATTCCAGAGTATAACTCCCGGGACCGACGTTTTGGATTCTGTAATTCCCGTCCGGATCGGATGCCGCTCCGTAGTATGTGCCCTTGATGGTAACGTTGACGGAAGGCAATCCCTCCCCTGTCTTCGCGTCCCGCACCCGTCCTTTGATCAGGCTCTTCACCTGAGCATCGAGACTTGTGGTGCCGAGAAGCAACAGAAGCGGCAGCAGAAGCGCTATGGTGGCCTTCTTCGTCATCGCACTCCAAATTCATCTTTGAAGACTCTGCGTAACAACGTAGCAACCCGAGCCGGTGGTGTGCCGAATCGGTGCAGGATGGCGGCGAGCAGGACAAAGCTCGGTTGATCTGCGTCTTTGACCCCCATAATCGGTTGGCCCGCCCAGCGACCCGAAGATTGCATTTGGTAGAGCACGCGGGCATTGACCTTCGGCAAGATACCTCGAGGAAACGTGTAAATAAATCCAAGAGTGTCGCGAACCAGCGTAGGATATGATGGATCGACGGACACGATCGAGTCCCGGCCTAACAGGATCGAAGTGAAGTAACTCGACTCGATGTTGTCGATCGGAAAAAAGTCGCCGAGTCCACCCTGAGCAGGAATATATTGCGGAAAACCGGCAGCGAGGAATACTTTTCCCCCTGCTTTCTTGAACCCCGGAATGCTCGCCTGGATGATGTCAAGGCTTGGTGCGTTGTCCGCGTACCAGAAGACATATTTGAAGAGTTTCAGCGTTTCAGTAAATGTCGGATTGATAAGCGGAGGGACAAATTTCCCTTTGCTGATTGCCGATGCGCCCTTCTTGATATCGAGCACATCTTTGCTCCCCAATCTGCCACCCATCAACGTGTCAAACATCTGCTGGTAGAACGTTCCTGCAAAATCGCTCGGCAGGTAGTCCTTCACGATCAGGAAATCGCCTTTCGGCTCGCGCACGTACCACACTTTGTTGGTGTCAGGCATCCGAATGGTCTTGCTGTACGCGCCTGCTACATCCTGAGCCTTCAGATAGAACGCATGATTCCCTTCCACCAGTCCGTCGCTCTTGAAGAGCGTCACGAGATTTGCCGTCCCCGGAAGACTCTTCCAGCGCGAAGGAGCCGACGTGTCATCGAGAGCATAGAAATAATTCAGAATAGTTTCGTTGCCATCAATATCTGTCCCATTCCACTGGAATGTCGCGACGGTGTATGTCGTTTCGGGCACCGTGGACGTCAGGAGATATGCGACGCTGGGAGGAGTGTTTTGTATCGGAAACTGTAACGCTGCGGGGTGAGGATCGCGAACCCCCTGGTCGTCGACCGCAGCAACATAGAACGAATACGTCGTATCCAGCCTGTTCAAACGGAACGTGAAAACGCTGTCAGTCTGTGCTGTATACGTCCAATGCAGGTTATCGAGCGAGAAGTAGAAACCGATGACGAATCCGTCAGGATCGACGCCCCACCAATGGACATGCTGCACGCTGACGGTCCTGCGCAACGCACCTTCGGGATCCAGGGCAATGTAGGTCTTCGGAGGCTGGTTGGGAATCGGTTCATTCGGATACCGCTTCGAACAGCCGGACAGAAGAACAATTACAAGCACTATATAAGGCAACGCTTTACGCAAAAGAGACCTGATAAAATAGTACGATCAAGGGCGATAGCCACAAAATGAAGCTTCACCATATGTCATTCTGAACGGAGCCCCGCTTTTGGCGGGGTAAACTCCGCGGAGTGAAGAATGACATTCGCTTCGTTTTCGAACGTCTTGAAGACAACAATCAAAATGCGCGGAGGGGGAGAGGACGCTCCCCCTCCGGCATAAGAGATTACTTCAAGAGCATCATCTTTTTCGTGACCGAGTACTGGTCCGTTTCCAGCTTGTAGAAGTACGTGCCGCTGGACAGACGAGAAGCATTAAACACTACCACATACGCTCCGGCATTCTGCTGCTGCTCAACCAGTGTCTCTACAACCTGACCCAGGAGGTTGTACACTCTCAGGTTCACTTTCCCGCTCATCGGCAACATGTATCGAATCGTGGTCGACGGATTGAACGGGTTCGGATAGTTCTGGCTCAGTTCGAACGATGTCGGCACGGCATTTCCTACCTGGTAGGTGATGGCCGTGATGACTCCGAAGTCATCGTTCTTGCGCGGCTCGAGTTTGTACTCGCCATTCGAGTACGTCAAGATACCAGTCAGAGAAGCAATGGTAGCACCCACCGGAATCAGCTTCGTTTTGGGCGGACTGATCGAATGAGCGGACCGCCAGGCTGTCTGGTACGCTACGGTCGTGTCGCAATAGTAGTTGTTGGTACCATCGTCATTGACACGAAGACCGTACGCTGTGGTGGTCGCACCCTTGGTCGTACTTATGAAGAACTCCCCATAATTGCCCGACCCTGTGGCCGCCGCGTTGTCCGCATTCATCATGTTAACGTAGGCAGTCGGCAGCTTGACGAGGACGCTCTCCCACTGTTCAAATGGTGATGCTCCTTTGACTGGCCTGTTCGCATCCTGATAGCTCACTGACCCAGACCCGCTGCTGCCGATGCTTGTGGCGGCCGGCACGGGCACGCCACGTTTCACCAATGTGAAAGACGTGACCTGAAGTGCTGTCCGACTGTCGATGCTGCTCACGCCCCGCTGTCTGTCGTGTCGGCCGTGATGACACCACTGACTGTGACTGTATCGCCAAGCATACCCGAAAGGCCGCCCGCATACGGCGTATACTGAACATCTTTGACCGTCAAACCGCTTTGACGGATCTGGTAGAAGGCGGGTTTCGAGGGATCAGGAGAGGCACCATACACACCTCCGCCGTACGCCTCGACGAAGTAGCTCACCATCGTGTCAGCGTTTGCCGGTGGGACCACTGCACTGTAGAGAGAATCCCCAGAGGTCGCGGTCGATTTGGATCTCGTCCAATTCGTCGTGGAACTCGATCCCAGCTTCCAATTGAAGAAGCTGCTATCAATCTTGCCACCAGTGTTCAGGTTCTTTGCTTTCCATGTCACTGTAACAGCATCCGTCCGCTTTGGAGGTGTCGGAGTCCGAAGGATGGACGTGATTTGAGGAGAGAATTGTGCGATGCCGATGTCACCGGCATACTTGGAATTCGTCTGTTCCCTCGGTCCTGGATACATGGGCATGATCCTATAGTCGCCGCATGTTCCACTGCGGGAGAGCGGTACAACCACGCCGCGGAGGTAGCCCAATTTTGTGCCGACGGGTGGTGGGGTATACCTCGAACTGCTGTACTTGTGGCCGCGAAGTGTGTACCAACCTGAGCCGTCATACATGTATCCAATGTTGCCCAGAGAATCCTGAAACGAAAACGTGCCCGAGGTGTAGTCCACTGAAACCACAGTGATGTTGCGAATGACAACATACATACTCTCGTATTGCTCGCCCGTCGACGGATGGGGCAGATTTCCCGAGGCCAAAGCAGAGAGTGGAATTTCTCTGGCGGCTGGTCGCGGGACGATATTCCCAATACTGATGAGCGGGGGGGTCGTGTAAATTGGGGCGGAAACGCTGTAATGATACATTTCTGTAAGACTGTTGTTCCCACCATATTCCAGGACTCTTCCCGTGATCGTAACGACCATTCCGGTGTCCAGAGCTGCAATGCCGCCCGCTTGCGCACCGGAACTCGTGTCGTTTGTGAGCACATTGAGACCAGCCCACACCGCCCCGGTTGTCGTGTCTTGAACATAAACGTTGTAGCGCGCCAGCGTGTAGGTCAAAATGCCGGGTTTCACAATCACTACTCCCGTAACACTGACGGTATCAGCGTTTGCATTCGCGCCGTGCCAGTAGGGCGACTTGTCGAGAGACGCGCCCGCGGCTAGCGCCTGCAATGTATCAAGCTTCTTCAACGAGTCCAGCGGCACCATCTGGAGCTGCGGGATCTTCACGGCCTTTTGCGCGAAACCGACGGAAAGAACCATCGTTAGTGCAATCACGCAGGTCAGGATTTGTAACAACCATTTGTTCATAGAGACCTCCTTATTGAATGAAAAAGTACAAGCTAGTGCCACTTCTAATATGAGATCTTGTATTCAAAAAGGCGCTAGTGCTCGCTTCCATTAGTAGAATCTATTTCCAAACACAATGATACTTTTTGGAAGCGGCACTCTTATGTTAAGAATCAAGCCTCAATCGCGGTAGCGAAAAAGCCGGTTATACTCTTATCAGCAGACAATCTTGTGTTGGAGATGCTGCATTACCTTTGTCAGGGCATTCAATGTGGGCACGCAGTCTAGATAAGAG
>JAPLFP010000290.1 GCA_026390585.1 Ignavibacteriales bacterium
GGATATGTCCTCTTGGGATGGGCGGAGGTGGGATTTGTCCATGTGTTCACATCCACTCCGATTCGAAAGAACGAAGATTTAAAAGGGCTCAAAATGTGGACATGGGAGGGAGATCCGATTGCCGAGACCGCATTTCGCACCCTTGGCATGAATCCAATTCCCCTTTCCTTTATAGATGTTAATACATCTCTCCAGACCGGACTGATCAATGCATTTTACACGACCCCGTACGCAGCAATCGCCCTGCAGTGGTATACAAGAGTAAAATACATGGTCGATGTTCCGCTGGCTGATGCGGCGGGTTCTGTTCTGATTTCGAAAAAGTACTATGACCAGCTACCGGGTGATCTGCAGGAGATTCTGCTTCGCAATGGACGCCTTTATATTACAAAACTCACGCAGCTCACCCGAAAAGACAACAGAGACTCGATTACAGAACTGAAAAAACGAGGGATCACTATACTGCCCGCCAATGAAAAAGAGCTGCAGGACTATATCGAGGTTGGCAGCCGGGCGCGTCGTGCCCTTGTCGGTAAACTCTTCAGCGCGGACTTCCTGGACCGTGTCGAGAAATCTGTTGCGGACTATCGTATAGTGCACAAGACAACAAAATGAACGTTCTCAAAAGAGTCGACAAAGCGCTGACGAGATTCGAAGGGTATCTCCTCATCACTCTCCTCTTCGTCATGGTTGTTATGGCATTCCTTCAGGTCGTTCTGCGCAACCTGTTCTCGTCAGGAATTCTCTGGGCGGATGTTTTTCTCCGTCATTTGCTCCTGTGGCTTGGATTTCTTGGTGCGGCAATCGCAACGAGCGAAAACCGTCATATCAACATTGATGCATTGCGCCGCTTTTTCCCCAAACGCATGCGGGCAGGTGTTGAGGTCCTAACCGATTCGTTTGCAGCGGTGATCTGTTTTATGCTCGCGAAGTCTTCCTGGACATTTGTGCAGGGAGAGATCGCCGATCGACGCGTTTTGTTCGGAGATATTCCCTCCTGGTATGCCCAAGTAATCATCCCGATCGGCTTTGGTCTGCTTGTCGTTCATTTTGCGATTCGGGCGATGGTGCATGTGTGGGTTGTCGCAGGAAAGGGGGAAGTAGAATGAGCGTTTGGCTCTTTATCATCATCATCCTTCTCTTTGCCTTTCTTGGCGCACCACTGTTCACGATCATCGCGGCTATCGGATTGTATGCGTTCACGTCTGCCGACATTGATACCTCGGCACTGATCATCGACCTCTACAAGATTGCAGATACACCGACGCTCATTGCGATACCGCTCTTCACCTTTGCCGGCTATTTGCTCGCTGAAAGTAAAGCTCCCAAGCGTCTCGTCGATCTTGCACAGGCTCTCTTCGGGTGGATGCCGGCCGGACTTGCGATCGTCGCTCTCGTCACGTGTGCGCTCTTTACGGCATTCACCGGCGCATCAGGTGTGACGATCGTTGCACTGGGCGGCCTTCTCTATCCTATCCTTCTGAAGGAAAAGTACCCTGAGCAATTCTCGCTCGGTCTCGTGACAGCTTCGGGGAGCATCGGACTTCTCTTCCCTCCGAGTCTTCCGATCATTCTGTACGGATTTGTTGCCAACGTTAGCATTGACAAGCTATTCATCGCCGGGTTGATCCCCGGGGTCATTCTCATCGCTTTCCTTTCGATCTACAGCCTTCGTGTGAGCATCAAGGCAAAGGTGCCTAAGATGCCGTTCGAATGGAAGAATGTGGCGAAAGCACTGAGGGCGGCCGCCTGGGAGCTTCCGCTCCCATTTATCGTCATCGGCGGCATCTATGGGGGCGCGTTCACTGCAACGGAAGCGGCAGCAATCACGGCGTTCTATGCGTTCGTCGTTGAAGTTTTTATCTACAAGGATCTGCATTTTGTTCGTGATCTGCCACGCGTCATGAAACGCAGCATGATTCTGGTAGGGGCAATTCTGATGATTCTTGGATCAGCGCTCGGCCTCATGAATTACCTCATCGATCAGCAGGTCCCGCAGCGATTGTTCGAGATTGTTTCGCAACAGATCAGCAGCAAGATTACATTCCTGCTGATCCTGAACGGCTTTCTCATCATCATTGGGATGATGATGGAGATCTTTTCTGCGATTGTTTCTGTGCCGCTCATTCTTCCGATCGCACAACAATTCGGCATCGACCCCGTTCATCTTGGCATCATCTTCCTCACAAATCTGGAACTGGGTTACCTCATGCCGCCGATGGGGCTGAATCTTTTTCTGTCGAGTCTGCGATTTGAGAAGTCGATTTTCCATTTGTCAAAAGCAGTGTTCTGGTTCATTATCATGGAGACGGTTGCACTGCTTGTGATCACGTATGTGCCCGAATTGAGCCTT
>JAPLFP010000140.1 GCA_026390585.1 Ignavibacteriales bacterium
GTACTTCAAGTAGTCGTCCTTGAACAAGGTGTTCGGTACGTTGGTCTCTCCACGGGAGAGTACCGGAGAGAAGTTCGGACTACTATCGAAGCTCGTGAGGTCCCTCGCGACTCGTCGGCGATGAAGTATGTCGGAACATTCAGCCGCAGCGATATTGACACCGTCGCGTTTCGAGAGGAGGGTGGAATAGTGCCGCTTGCTCGAGACAGCGAGCGCACGCTCTTTGACAAACTTGTCGGTCCTGTGCTTCTCATCGGAGGAGCTTTCCTCGTTGTGTACTTGTTCTTCACGGTGAGGAATTGAGCGTGAGAATTCAAGTATGGACGACGGTCCTTGCATGTGCCTTCATAGGGACGATGCAGGGTCAGATGGAGCATACTGGAGCGAGAACGACATTGTTGGCATTTGGCGATGTCAACCTAGGGCGCTCGGTTGGGCAAGAGTTGCTCAAAGGGAACATTGAGTATCCGTTCCGTTATGTCAAAGACACACTCTCGCAAGCGGACATAGTGTTTGTTAATCTCGAGAGTCAGCTCTCCGAACAAAATGGAGAGACGCAACATCCGAAGTATAATTTGATCTTTTGTGGCCCGCCTGTCGGGGCATCAGCGTTGAGGGATGCACACATATCGGTCGTTTCGAATGCAAACAACCACGCCTACGATTACGGCCGCAGGGCTATTCGGGAGACAATTCTGAATTTGGATAGCGTCGGGGTTGCCTGCGTTGGAACTTCGATTGACTCCGTCCAGGATTTTTCGCCGGTCGTTGTTGAACGCGGGGGCATTCGGATCGGGTTTCTGGCCTACACTCAGTTCATGAACTTCAAGGGCAGTTGGATCGGCCACGTTGCATTGTTCGACGAACACCGGGTAGCACGCGATATCGCATCCTTGCGGACAAAGGCGGACTTCATTGTCGTAAGCTACCATGGGGGTGCTGAATACGTGGACAGGCCTCCGGGATCGGTGAGGCGGGATTTCAGGAGCGTGGCAGATGCGGGGGCCGATGTCGTTGTCGGACACCACCCGCACTACGTGCAGGGAATAGAATGGTACAACAAAACGCTCTTTCTGTATTCGTTGGGGAATTTTGTGTTTTATCAACCTCAGCTTGAGTGGACGCAGATGGGGCTGGGTGTGGAATTCGTGCTTGCCAGGCACGACTCGACGGTGACAATCGAAAGGGCGCGGTTGATGGCGGTTCGAGCTGGTTTGCAGCCGACATTTGTTCTCTCAGCAGGTGAGCAGCAGGCGTTTTTTCAGAGGCTCAGGAGGCTTTCGTCGGCACAGGTTTTTCAAAACAATGGACCATGGTTTGTTCAGGTGAAGAAAAACGATGAATGAAACGAGAATCAAAAACACGGTGTTGATGGGATTAGCTATCGTCGCTCTTCTGCTTTTGGACAGTTGCTCGTCGACAAAGGAGGTCGAGCAAATGTCCGTCGAGAAACGGTACGCAAATGCGAAAACGTTTTTCAACGATCGCGACTATTTGCAGGCCTACGAAGAATTCCGAATCGTGACTCTGCAGTATCAGGGAAACGCTCTTGCAAATGACGCCCAGTACTACATGGGAGAGTGCAGATTCAAGCGGGAAGAGTACATTCTTGCTGCCTACGAATATGATGTTTTGATTCGCACAATGCCCACCAGTCCCTACGTCGCAAAGGCTCGTTACTCCAAGGCGTTGTGCTACTTCAGAATGTCGCCTTCGTTTAACCTCGATCAGAACTATAGTAAGCAGGCGATCGACGAATTTCAGTCGTTCATCGAATATTGTCCGACCGACTCTCTCGTGACAGATGCGGAGAAGAAGATTGGCGAGCTCAACACAAAGCTCGCGCAAAAAGAATATGAGAATGGCGTAACCTACATGCATATGGAATACTTCAAGTCAGCGGCTGCGTCATTCGATCATGTCGTTGAGAAGTACCATGACACTCAGTATGCTGAACAAGCGCAACTGCGAAAGGCAGAATCGCAATTGATGCGAAATCGTCCCCATGATGCAAAAACGGAGATTGACAAGTTCTTCTCAAAGTATCCCAGTAGTCAGTGGAAGTCAGATGCAGAGCGAGTTCGGGGGGAAATCATATCCCGATTGAACAGCTCGCCTCCTGAGGCAAAGAATCCTGAAGCGAATCCATCCCACTAAGTGGTCAAAGGAGTGAGCGATGCCTCCAAGAGGTGTCCGGACAGTGAAAGAATCCCAAGTGCAGATGGTGCAGATGGTTCTGCCCACAGACACGAACCGACTGGGCAATCTTCTTGGTGGTCAATTGATGCATTGGATCGATATCGCGGCGGCGATTGCTGCTGCACGCCATGCGAATCGCGTGTGCGTTACGGCGTCGGTGGATGAGCTCAATTTCCACCATCCCATACTTCAGGGTGACGTGGTGATGCTCCAGGCATCTGTGAATCGGGCGTTCACGACCTCCGTCGAGGTGGGTGTGCGCGTGACCAGGGAAAATCTGATCACTGGCGAGAAGCTGTACACGAACACGGCCTACCTCACGTTTGTTGCTATTGACGAAGAAGGGAAGCCGACGCCTGTGCCGCCGATCAAGCCGATGACCAAAGACGAAAAACGACGTTATGCAGACGCCGCGCGTCGCCGGGAGCTCCGGCTTCACCATCGTAAACAGAGGCACTAGCAACTGATGATCGTATGTGTCATCCCTTCCCGATGTCGAGGTGCTAGAAATCCGTGATCTATCGTTCAGACTCATCGTTGTACACATCTCATTTCTTCGCCGCCACACTCGTTTCATTCTGGCTTTCTGTCTGTCAGGCAAATGCCCAGTCACGCGAGACAGCATTTGGACAGACGCACGCTGTCGCCGTCCCCGGCAAATTCGACAGATTCGCATTGAGTTACCGAGTCAGTGGGGCGC